>NZ_AUIQ01000001.1 GCF_000423785.1 Tetragenococcus muriaticus DSM 15685
TGAGGACTTGGTTCAAGGTCTTGCCCTTAAACACTAAACTGAAAAGAAAAGTAAAAATAATGGCGGGAGAATAGCCTTTTTGCTTACAAATAGAGGTTTGTCGTAAAAATTTCAGGACGTTCAGTTCAGAAAAAATTGCGTTCATTTCATTTGGTAATTGATTTTTGATGTTTTTTAAGTGTATCATAAGAGCAAGAACTCCTTGTTTTTAGATTTGTCGTTAAATCCATTATAAAACAAAAGGAGTTCTTTTTGTATCCTTTGAACAAAAGTCAAGCGAACCATTATTTTACTATCAGCGTTGTTCTATCAAAGGGACATCATCATTTTGGGTATGCGAAACTTGCGTTAATAATAGCAAAAGTTTTAAAATAAAGCTTAGAATAGAAACAAGGAGGAATAGAAGATGTCAACTAAAGTAGAACTTGGAAAATCTGGATTAAATATTAATCCCATTGGTTTTGGTGCAAATGCCATCGGCGGACATAACTTATATCCTAATTTAGATGAGGATCAAAACAAGCAATTATTGAAATATGTGATTCATTCAGGCATCGATTTTATAGATACAGCTTATGTTTACGGATTAGGTCGCTCCGAAGAATTAATCGGAGAAGTCGTTAAAGAATTAGGTAATCGGGATCAATTAGTTATTGCTTCTAAAGGTGCACAAAATGGCGATGATCTTGATAATTCTCCGGAGTTTTTGAAACAAACGGTGTATGAATCTCTTAAACGTCTACAAACAGATTATATTGATCTGTTTTATATTCACTTTCCAGATGATCATACGCCTAAAGATGAATCTGTACAAGCTTTAAAGGAATTAAAAGATCAAGGGCTTATTCGTTCTATCGGCGTATCGAATTTTTCTTTAGAACAACTTAAAGAAGCTAATAAAAATGGTGACGTGGATGTATTTGAAGGCTATTATAATTTGTTACATCGTGATCCAGAAAATGAATTATTCCCTTATTTACGAGAAAACGATATTTCTTTTGTTCCATACTTCCCATTCCAATCAGGTTTACTAACTGGTAAGTACAATGGAGATGAAACTTTTCCTGAAGGAGATTTACGTAGTGGACAAGAAGATTTTCAAGGAGATAAGTTTCAAGAAAACATTAAGAAAGTAGAACAATTGGAAAAAATTGCTACAGCTAAAAACACTTCTATTGCAAATGTTGTCCTTGCTTTCTATTTACAAATCGATGTTATCGATGCAGTGATTCCAGGAGCGAAAAGAAAAGAGCAAGTGGACAGTAATCTAAAAACTCTTGATGTTACGCTAACAAACGGGAGAATGAAAAATAACTTCGTGTCTGCCCAAAAGACGGTTTTTTTATTCAACCTCAATAAACTTGACACATACTGAATTAAACAAAGATGAAGCACAATTGATTGATCGAATTTTTTCCTAATTAAGGGTAAAAGGATCTTACAAAGCCTAACAAAAGATGAAGCACAATTGATTGATCGAATTTTTTCCTAATTAAGGGTAAAAGGATCTTACAAAGTCAATAACCAAACTTTGTAAGGTCCCTTTTTTATGGTATGATGAAGAAAATGAATAAGGGACTGAAGATGATGAAAGAGATTAATCAAATTAAGCGTAAGCATGCTCGCTTTCCAGCTTATTCAGATGATACTGGTGTAAAAATTCAATCAAAAAGGTACCATGCGCCTTTCTCAAACGAGGAAAATTGGATCCTAACGGAAGAAAAGAATGTTCCTTTAACTAAGGCTTCGCAAACAAATAAAAAGAAACCGAGGTTGCGTCCCTCTAAAAAAGAGATTCAAGAAAAAGTTGGTTTAACTACTCAAGAGCAAAGTGAATTGAAAGAACATAAGAAACATTTACCCAATTACGGTTTTAAAGCAGGCAAAGAGACAAAGAAATCTGCACTTAAAAAACCTTCATTCGGCCAAAGGTTTTCATCAGCAAAGCAAAAGGGAAAAAAAGATTCATATTTCGCCTCTGAGCATGTCCCGGCAAAGACAAAAAATAATAATAAAAGAGAAATTATGGATGCTTTGAAAAAGCCAAAAGAAGATTTCTTGTTATTTGATACAGATGATATTGCTTCTAAAGAAAAAGTTCGGAAGAAAAAAACTAGTTATTGAACGCTTATTAAAAGAACCAACCGAAACAAACAAAGCCTATTGTTGAAAAGGTCTACTTACGATAAATTATGCTTTTGAATTTTTATTGACAAAGTCTTAATCATTGTTATAATAATGGCTGTGAGTTTGCGGATGTGTTGGAACTGGTAGACAAGCAAGATTAAGGATCTTGTGAGCATATCGCTCGTGTGGGTTCGAGTCCCACCATCCGCAGAAGCACCTTGGGCCAGTTGGAGATACTACTCTCCAACTGGTTTTTTTGTATTTTTCATTAAAAGTCAAAGCTATAAAACATTAAAAAAAGTTAACATTCGATTGCTTGAAAAAATTTTTTGCTATAATATATTTTTGTAATCTTATTTTATCTTTTGATTTAATAAAAGATTTTTGGAAAGAGGAAAGCTTATGAGAGATTTTGAAAAGTCTGGAAAACTTGAAGGGGTTAGCTATGATGTACGTGGCCCTGTGGTAGAAGAAGCGGATCGTATGCAAGAAGAAGGGGTCAGTATTTTAAAGTTAAATACCGGAAACCCCGCAACTTTCGGGTTTGAAGCCCCTAATGAAGTTGTTCGTGATTTGATTATGAATGTGAGAAGTTCCGAGGGTTATTCTGATTCTAAGGGGATCTTTTCAGCTCGAAAAGCTATCGAGCAGTATTGTCAGTTACGAGATTTTCCTGATGTTACAATAAATGATATTTACACTGGAAATGGTGTTAGTGAATTGATTACTATGTCAATGCAAGGTCTTTGCGATAATGGAGATGAAATTTTGGTCCCTACGCCGGATTATCCATTGTGGACAGCTGCCATATCTTTGGCAGGAGGTAAACCAGTTCACTATATTTGCGATGAAGCTAGTGAATGGAATCCCGACCTAGCTGATATTCGTTCTAAGATTACTAGTAAAACAAAAGCGATTGTTATGATTAATCCTAACAATCCTACTGGAGCAGTTTATCCAAAAAAAATTTTGGAAAAAGTCGTTGAACTTGCTCGAGAATTTGATTTAATCATTTTTTCTGATGAGATTTATGATCGTTTAATCATGGATGAATACACTCACATTCCCATTGCAACTTTAGCTCCAGATCGTCCGGTGGTAACTTTTAGCGGTCTGTCAAAATCCCATCGCGTGGCTGGATTTCGTGTTGGTTGGATGGTTATAAGTGGAGATAAGTCTCACATTAAAGGCTATATTGAGGGATTAAATATGCTCTCGTCTATGCGATTATGTTCCAATGTTTTATCACAACAAGTGATTCAAACAGCTCTAGGCGGTTATCAAAGTGTTGATGATCTCTTGCTTCCGGGAGGCCGCATTTACGAACAACGAGAGTATATTTACAACGCCATTAATAATATTGAGGGGCTTTCAGTAGTCAAACCTAAAGCCGCTTTTTATATGTTTCCAAAAATCGATACAAAACGTTTTAACATTGTTGATGATGAGCAATTTGTTTTGGATTTTCTACACGAATATCATGTCTTATTAGTTCATGGTGGTGGGTTTAACTGGCAAAGCCCAGACCATTTTCGAATTGTTTATTTGCCAAATTTAGATGTTTTAAAGCAAACAACGGATAAGATGAGTGAGTTTTTAGCTCATTATCATCAAAAATGATAAAAAATCTGATTTCATACATAAATAGTATGTATGAAATCAGATTTTTTAGTTATTATCTTCTATTTTACATTCCTTTTTACTAACCACCATACGTCCATTATAACTATCTGCGATCTCTTTGGTGGGGTTGTTAATATTCACTAGATATGAGTTTTCATATTCTTTTTCAATATAACCAGATAATGTGGTATTCTCCCAAGTAAACGTGACTGTTGTGTTTTCTGACATGACCTCGGCTCCTATCTAATTGGTACGAAAATATCTTTTATCATATTCTTACCTTGTTTTAAAAGGACGAAATAATGAAGTCCCTTGCTAGAATATACTATTAATTGATGTGGGATGCAAGAAATATTTTCTAAGCTAAAGTGGTTTAGACCTTTCTTGACTTTATCAAAAAAATAGAGTAGGTTAAATGTAGTAAATTGGAAGCAAGGAGAGAGTAAGATGAGAAAATTTGTAGCAGCAGATAAGTTTTTCTTAGAATCTCATGTTGAAAATGATGGTTATTTAGAAATTAAAGATGGTAAATTTGGTGATTTTTATCGTGAACTTCCAGATGAAGAAGTTACTGTCGTTGACCAAAAAGGTAAGTGGATTGCTCCTGGACTTGTTGATACACATATTCATGGGTTTAAAAATCACGATGTTATGGATAATGACACACAGGGAATGCACGAAATTTCAGAAGGCTTGCTTGCTTGTGGTGTGACTTCTTTTTTGCCTACTACGCTTACTTCAAGCAGAAAGGATTTAACAAACGTAGCTAAAATGTTAGGCGAAGTAAAAGAGCAAGTTACAGGGGCCAAGATTCAAGGAATTTATTTTGAAGGTCCTTTTTTTACAGAAGAACATAAAGGTGCGCAAAATCCTTCTTATTTTAGCGATCCTGATATTAATGTTTTTCATGAATGGCAAAAAGCTTCTGGAAATAATATTAAAAAAATTGCATTAGCACCAGAAAGAAATGGCGTAGAATCTTTTGTCAAACAAGTGAGAAAAGAAGATGTGGTGGTATCTCTAGGTCACAGTAGTGCTACTTTGCAACAAGCAACTGCAGCAGTCGAAGCGGGTGCTGATGTCTTTGTTCATGCTTATAATGGCATGAGTGGTTTAAATCATCGTGAACCAGGTATGGTAGGCGCTTTGTTAACATTACCTAATGTATATGCGGAATTAATTTGCGATGGTTATCATGTTCACCCTAAAGCAGCGGAACTTGTCGTGCAAAGTCTCGGTTATGATCGAGTCGCATTAATTACAGACTGTATGATGGCTGGGGGAATGCCTGAAGGTGATTATATTTTAGGAGAATTTCCTGTAGTTGTTAAAGATGGTACAGCTAGGATGCAAGAAGGGAACTTAGCTGGAAGCATTTTGCAATTAAAAGAAGGCGTAAAAAATGTGGTAGATTGGAATATCGCTACGCCTCAACAAGCTATTACAATGGGAAGTTTGCTTCCTGCTATCAGTTCAAATATCGATGACGTTTGCGGAAAAATAAAAAAAGACCGTGCAGCTGATTTTATTGTTTTAAATCCAGATATGACATTGGCCGCTACGTATTTAGACGGTCAAGAAAGATACCGAGCATAAGGATTAGCAAAAAGACGAAGAAAAAGATATTAACTTCTTTTTTCTTCGTCTTTTTCTTTATCTTGGATTTTCTTATGAACTTTAGCTAAGCTGTCTTGCAAATCTTGTTCTTTTTCTTTTAGGTCTGATAAGTCATTTTCAATTTCTCTTTGTTTTTCAACATTGGGAGGACGTAAAATGGAATTCAAAAATATGGCGACTCCTGTTCCGATAAATGTATCTATAATCCGATCTAAAGCTACAATAATGGAATCCCCTTGGGGAGTAGTTAAGGTAATCAAAATTAACGTGGCGATTCCCGTTATAATTCCTGTATTGTTGCCGATGCCATCTTGAAAAATGATGACACAAGCAACTAATATGGGTAATAAAACTAATTGTAAAAATAAAGTTTGAGGAATAACAGAACGCGCAAAAAGGTAGACCATAGCAGCTACACTACCGACAGTGTTTCCTAAAATACGTTCTTTACCAGAATTCACGGTAGTTGTCATATCTTGTCGCAAAGCAAAAATGGCGGAGATAGTTGCAATTAATGGATTGTCTCTTCCAAGAATATGAAATAATAAAATACACAGTACGACAGATAAAGAAGTCTTGAATGTTCTCATCCCAAGCCTAAATCGTCCGATTTGCATGGAATTCCTCCTTATAGAAATATTTTATTCAATTTTGTGTATTTTTCTATCTGATACAACGAAACTCAAAAAATTGAGCTTCAGTGCATCATCAGGACTCCCAAAATCCACGCATTTCATCTAAGATTTGTATGACATCAGTCGTTAGAGGAAGAGTATTGTTTCGCTCTCCTTCAATTGTTTGGATCATATTTTGTACTTCATAATTGAGAGCATCTTTCGTTTGACCAGCTTCGATTGTTTGAGTTTCTCCTGTTCGATAAGTAATCTCAGCTTGATCTGCTCTAGGATATTCATTAATGGTCATATACCCTTTCTCGTAAGCGACAATCCCTTTTTTAGGCATTTTTGCTTGAAATGATAAGTTAACAGAAGCGAGTTCATTGTGTTCATTTTTTAAAATTGTTATTGATTCTTCGTCAACTCCTGTTTCAAAAGGAACCATTTCGCTGAACAAAACGGTAGGGGCACTAGATAAGAAAAAGCGAGCAAACGAAACGGCATAAGTTCCAATATCTAACAAAGCTCCTCCAGCTAAGTCTGGATTAAAAAATCGGTTGGTAGGATCAGGTTCTTTATAACTTCCAAACGGAGCTTGAATCATTTTTAATTGGCCTAATTCACCAGAATCTGCAATTTCTTTTAATTTTTGATACAATGGCATACTGAAAATCGTCATTGCTTCTTGTAATACTAAGTTATTTTCTTTAGCTAGAGCTGTCTCTTCACGAAGTTCTTCGCTTGTCATTGTAATGGCCTTTTCACATAACACATGCTTTCCCTTTTGCAAGGACTTTGTGATATAGTAATGATGTATGTTATTAGGCACTGCAATATAAACCATATCGATTTGCGGATTATCTAATAATTCTTCTACGGTTTCATAGGCAGAAGGTAGTCCGTACTCTTCTGCAAAAGCTTTTGTTTTTTCAAAATTTCGGGCAGCTACGCCTAAAATACTACTTTGGGAACTTTCAAAGTTACGAGCAAATTGATGAGCAATATCTCCTGTTCCTATGATGCCCCAATGATAATAATTCTGCATGTTAGCTCTCTCCTTATTGCGAAATGTATCGTCTCTATCTTAGTATAACAGATAGATCATAAGAATGACTAAAGTTGGAAAGAAAAGTTTTTATTTTTTCAATATTTTCAGTAAAATAGAAATTGGAGGAATAGAAAATGAACGATATTTATATTAATTTGATTATTAGTACAATTATTGAAAATTTTGGCACTGAAGAAGCATTTTATCAAGACCGTTTAGGCCTCTCATCAACTAGATGGGAAGATTGGAAAAAAGGATTTAGCAATTTGTCGGCTGAAGAGATGCAAAAAATAAAGAATCTTTTCAGTGATTACGAATGGATGTTACTACAAAAGGTATTGCGACAAACAATTATTTATCCAGAAAAACGGACGATTGCAGTAACAGAATTTCGTCGTATGAAAACTAAGATTGCTAGACAATGGTTGAACAGTGGTATCGGTACAGTGGAAATTCTTGATACACAAGAAGAAAATGATACAGGAAAATCTCTTGACTTGCGTGTAACAATTGATTATCAAGAGTGGGGATATGACGATATTATAAATTTCCGTTTACCTGCTTATGTTCAACAACAAATCAATAACGAACAAGTTGCTCTATTAGATTGGGTTAATGACAAATTAGAGGAAACTTATAATTCATAATAAGGAGGTGACCAATTTTTTGAAGCGCTATGTGAGATTTATTGTGCTAGGCATTGCCGCTATTTTTATTATTTACGGGATCAATCGGTTTGTAACTCAACAAGTAGAGGATCCTAATAACGAAGCTTTTGTGGCTGAAGAAACAAATGCAAGCACAGATAGCACCCAAGAAAGTAGGCAGGAAAAGGCTAGAGATGAGCTGCCTGATGTTTCATCTGAAGATTGGTCCCTTACTTTAGTAGGTCCTGACCAACCATTAGAAGAGGAAATTTCTTCTGAACAATTATCTTATATTCCTAATACAAATATGCAATTAGACAACCGTGTTATTGAAGCTTATCAAGAATTTAGCGAAGATGCTCAAAGGGCTGGTCATTCTTTAGTTATTATTTCTGCTTATCGTTCGGTCAGTGAACAGGACCAAATTTTTGATCGGCGAGTGACTCAGTATAAAAATCAAGGAATGGATGAAAACCAAGCAGTTGAAAAGACAAAAGAAACGTCAACAGAGCCAGGGTACAGTGAGCATCATACGGGTCTTGCTTTGGATATTGTGGATGAAAATTGGCAGCAATCTTATTCACAAAATATCTTAGAAGAAAACTTTGGCAAAGAAGATAGCGCAAAATGGATGGCTGAACATGCAAGTGACTATGGGTTTATTCTTCGTTATCCAAGAGGAAAAGAAGAGGTTACTCATATTAATTATGAGCCTTGGCATTTTCGTTATGTAGGACAAGAAAACGCTGAATATATGGAAAAATATGATTTGACGCTGGAAGAATTTCTCGATCAATTAAACGAAAAGTAGGTTGTGTATGGCAAGAAAAAAGAAAAAGCAATTTAAAATCCCTGCCATCATTGTCGGTTTGCTCTTAATACTAATAGGATTTGTCTTTTCCTTAGTGAGTTTAACTGACCCCGTGGATAATAGCAGTCCCCTTATACAACAAGAAGATGAAAACATGACGAAACAAGAATTTATTGACCGACTGCAACCTCATGCGGAAGAATTGCAGGAAGGGTATGGCGTTCTTCCTAGTATTATTATTGGCCAGGCGATTTTGGAGTCTAATTGGGGTACAAGTCAATTAGCTCATGAATATAATAATTTATTTGGCGTTAAAGCAGAAGGCAGTCAAGATAAGGTGAATCTTGAGACAAGAGAATATATCAATCAGCAATGGGTAGTTATTGAAGGAGACTTTCGTGTTTATCAGTCTTGGGAAGAATCAATGGATGATCATACGATGTTATTTGTCAATGGCGTTGATTGGGATCCACAAAAATACGAAGAAGTGTTAACAGCACAAAATTATCAGCAAGCTGCAGATGCCTTGCAAGAAGCTGGGTATGCCACAGATCCTGATTATTCAGAAAAAGTAAAAAACGTAATTGAAAACTACCAACTAGATCAATATGATTAAAGGAGCTGATTGACAATGAGCGAGCAATTTATTCCCAATATTACCACCGAGTTAAGAAAAGATATTGTGAAAGTGCCTGAAGCAATTCAAGAAGCTAGTGGCATTATCGTTTTTGGTAAAAAAATCCGCTCTATTATTTATACAACAGATATTGCGATTATTCGCAATACAAACGCTAATGCTGTGATTGCTGTCTATCCATTTACGCCGCATCCAGCAATTACTAAGAGCATTATCGAAGCCGCCGATATCCCTGTTTTTTCGGGTGTAGGAGGCGGTTTAACACAAGGGACTCGAGCGAATTATATGAGTCTTTTTGCAGAAGCACAAGGTTCAATTGGTGTTGTCTTAATGGGCCAACTCCAGCTAGTACTGTCCAAGAAGTTTGTAAAGTTGTTGATATCCCTGTTGTTAGTACGGTAACAAGTACTTATTCGCTTATCCAAGAAAAATTGGACTCTGGAGTGCAGATTATTAATATTAGTGCAGCAGAAAAAACGCCGGAAGTTGTCGCTTATTTTCGAAAGTTGTATCCCGATCTTCCCATAATGGCCACTGGGGGTCCTACGGATGAAAATATCCGACAAACGATCCAAGCTGGAGCGAATGCTATTACTTATACGCCGCCTTCCAATGGTGAACTTTTTAGTAAAAAAATGGATCTTTACCGCCAACAAGAAATTGATAAATATGAAAGATTACAATAACTCCTTTTCCAATAAAGACAAAATAGCTGTGACATAAGTTGTTTGAGCCATCAAATATCCGAACGATATTTATTGAGGTTTGTTCATCGTGATAAATTTGCGACGAGAACCTGTTAGACCGTAGGAACCAACTTCCTATAGTTTGGATAGTTTTGCTTTACTTTTACTTATGACATAGCTTCTTTTTTATGCCAAGAATTTTTATATAGATATTGTCTTGCGTATCACTTTATAGGAGAAGATAGAAACGTTATCGATGAACTTTTCTTCTAAAAGTGAAAAGCCAACGATATTCCATATGAAAAATCAAGTAGACATAGACGTAAAAACGTTGAGAGATTATAATGAACTCAGTGAAGAAATAAAGGAGAAGACCATGATTTCATTATTCATATTATTACTTGAACGAGTGGGGTTGATTATTCTGCTTGCTTATCTGTTATTGAATATACCTGCATTTAAGCAAAGTTTAATCCACCGTGAAAAATGGACGACGCAGTTTTTGTTAATTTTAATTTTTAGTTTGTTTGCGACCATTTCTAATTTTAATGGAATTGAAATTTTACCAGGAAAAATTATTTCAAATACGCCACTTTTATCGTTGTCTGAGGAAGCTTCTTTGGTAAACACAAGAACATTAACAATTGGTATCTCGGGACTTATCGGGGGGCCTGTGGTCGGCGTTTTAGTGGGAGCTATTTCCGGAATCACTCGCTTTAGCTTAGGGGGAATCGATCCGCAAGTTTATGTATTTTCTTCTTTATTTATTGGGTTAGTCGCTGGATTATATGGGTTAAAATTTATAAAGAGGGCAAATTTTCCATCTCCTGCAAAAGGAATTTTTATAGGTGCGATAGTAGAAGGAATCCAAATGACATGCATACTTG
Source organism: Tetragenococcus muriaticus DSM 15685 (assembly GCF_000423785.1). Classification (GTDB taxonomy): domain Bacteria; phylum Bacillota; class Bacilli; order Lactobacillales; family Enterococcaceae; genus Tetragenococcus; species Tetragenococcus muriaticus. The sequence continues at coordinate 10,701 of NZ_AUIQ01000001.1, forward strand.
TGCTTAGTCAATCTTTTATAGATGCCTTTCATCTGGTCCGTTTTATCATTTTACCGATGACATTGATCAATAGTTTAGGTGTCGCTGTTTTTTTATCTATTATTCATTCTGCTCAAAAACAAGAACTGCAAACACGTGCTATTCAAACGCATGATGTGCTAAAACTGGCAAATGCAACACTGCCTTATTTTCGTTCAGGTTTGGATGAACAATCTTGTAAAAAAGCTGCGGAAGTTATAAAAAAGTTTATGCAAGTTTCTGCTGTAAGCATCACTGATAAAGAACGGATTCTTACCCATGTTGGTGCTGGAAGCGATCATCATCTTCCATCTCATGAGATAATTACAGATTTATCACATGACGTTTTACGTACAGGAGAAATAAAAGAAGCTCACTCACGTCAAGAGATTGGTTGTGATGTTTCCAATTGTCCGCTTGAAGCTGCGATTGTGATTCCGCTTAAAACCACTGAAGAAACCGTGGGCACATTAAAACTGTACTTTACTAATGCGGAGGAATTAACATTTGTTGAGCGGCAATTAGCTGAAGGACTAGGAAATATTTTTTCGAGTCAAATTGAATTAGGAAAAGCAGAAATTCATGCTAGATTGCTACAAGATGCTGAAATAAAATCTTTACAAGCTCAAGTTAACCCACATTTCTTTTTTAATGCAATTAATACTGTTTCTGCACTGATTCGTGTAGATAGTGAACATGCACGTAAATTATTATTGCGATTAAGCCAATTTTTTCGCTCCAATTTACAAGGCGCACGTCGAAAACTCATTCCCTTGGAAAAAGAAATTGAACATGTGAAGGCGTACCAAGATTTAGAGCAAGCTCGATTTCCCGATCGCTATGAGCTTTATTTTGAAATAGAAGAAGAAATAGAAAATATTGTTGTACCTCCATTTATTATACAAATTTTAGTTGAAAACGCATTTAAACACGCATTTGGCTCAAGAAAAGAAGATAACCATATTTGGGTTAAAGTAGCAAAAAAGGGGGAGTATGCGCTTATTCAGGTGGAAGATAATGGGGTAGGGCTGCCCGAAGATATTGTAAATAAGCTTGGTAAAGAAGTCATTTCGTCTAATGATGGAACTGGTTCTGCTTTAGAAAACTTAAATCGTCGCTTGATCAACTTATTTGGACAAATAGCAGCACTTTCATTTGAGTCTTCCCATGAAGGGACTTGTGTGTCTTGTTTGGTTCCTATCAAAAAGGAGAGTGATTAAATGAATATTTTGTTAGTAGATGATGAGGATTTAGCACGAAATGAACTAAAGTATCTATTACGTCAATGTGAAGAAAATTCTTCTATTATGGAGGCTAACACTGTTCAGGAAGCTTTAGAAATTTTACTTACTGAATCTATCGACCTTGCATTTTTAGATATTCAGTTAACAGACGGATCAGGATTAGACTTAGCAGATAAAATAAGGAATATGTCACGCCCGCCAGAGTTTGTTTTTGCGACAGCATATGATGAGTATGCTATTGAAGCCTTTGAAAAAAACGCCGAAGATTATATTTTGAAACCATTTGAACTCGAACGAGTACAAGAAGCTGTTCGTCGAGTACGACATCGATTTAACAGAGAAAATTCATTAAAAGAACAAGAAACACAAATTTTAGTCAACAAAAGTGTGCCTATTTGGGATCAAGATCGTATAATTATGGTGAATGTAGAGGAAATTTTAGCTTTAGAAGCTTCAAAAGGTGTGACAAAAATTTATACTAAAAGAAAAACTTATCAAACACAAACGCCATTAACTTATTGGGAGAAAAAATTGGATCAGCAAATGTTTATGCGTGTTCATCGCTCTTTTATCGTCAAAATAGGTGCTATTCAAGAAATTCAACCATGGTTTAATCATACCTATCAACTGACACTTACTGAAACATTAAAAATACCAGTAAGCCGATCTTACTTAAAAAGTTTTAAAGAAAAAGTAGGAATTTAAAAATAGTATTTTTGTTTACGTAAAACGAATGATATTGCATTTAAGAAAAGCAGGTATGTAAGTTAGCCTGCTTTTTTATCATTCTGTCTTGAAACTACTTTGTTAAACTTTTCATTATTTATACTAAATGTATGAAATAAACAAGGAGGTTAGAAGATGATTACATTATTAGGTGGCATTGGGATACTAATTTTAGGATACTTTTTCTACGGAACTTATATAGAAAAGAATTTCCAAATTAAACCTGAACGAGAAACACCTGCTAAAGCTCTGCGAGATGGTTATGATTTTGTGCCTATGCCCAAATCTAAAAATGCTATTATTGAATTATTAAATATCGCAGGTACAGGTCCTATTTTTGGACCTATTATGGGAGCGCTTTATGGACCCGTTGCCTATTTATGGATAGTATTAGGTTGTATCTTTGCAGGAGGGGTTCATGATTACATGTTGGGAATGATTTCTTTACGCAATAATGGAGCTCATTTACCTGAATTAGCTAGTAAGTATTTAGGAAAACCAGTTAAGCATATTGTAAACCTATTTGCAATACTACTTTTGTTACTTGTAGCAACGGTTTTTGTTACTTCTCCAGCTAATCTAATTGCAAGTATCACACCTAGTTGGATGACAGTAGGGATCATTACTGTACTCATATTTATCTATTATTTGATTTCAACCGTTCTGCCAATTGATAAAGCCTTAGGCAAGGTGTTTCCTATTTTTGGTGCTATCTTAATTATTAGCACGATTGCGATAGGGGTAAGCTTACTATTTAGCGGCTATAGTATTCCAAATCTTAGTATGCAAACAATGCGTAATTTTAACCCTGAAGGAACAGCTATTTTCCCAGCACTTTTCTTTACTATTTCTTGCGGTGCTTTATCTGGTTTTCATGCAACTCAGGCACCAATGGTTTCACGTACTACTGAAAATGAGCGAGAAGGACGTTTTACTTTCTACGGTATGATGATAGGTGAAGGAATTGTTGCTATGGTTTGGGCGGCAGCTTCAATGTCATTGTTTGATGGACAAACATTAAGTGGAATGATTAATGCTGGTACACCTTCTGCTGTTGTTAACGAAGTTTCTATTATGCTTCTTGGCAATGTAGTGGGAATGATTGCAATTATCGGTGTTATTGTGCTCCCAATATCTTCTGGTTTGTCAGCCTTTAGAAGCTGTCGGACAATAATAGCTGATTATATTGGCTTAAAACAAGATAAAATTAAAAAGATTTTGATGGTTGCAGTTCCTTTATTTGTTATTTCTTTTGCTTTGACTCAAATTGATTTTAATATTTTATGGCGTTATTTTAATTGGGCTAACCAAGTAACCGCGGTTATTGCATTGCTAGTGTCTACTCGTTACCTCTTTTTGAAGGAAAGAAATTATTTTGTGACGCTTGTTCCAGGAAGTTTCATGTTATACGCATGTATTGTTTATATACTCAGTCAACCGATCGGCTTGCAAATGGGGTTAACGCCTCTTTCTTACACTTTATCAGCAGCTATCTCTTTGGGCATATTGTGGCTATTTTGGGCTACAGGGCTTAAGCAAAAATCTTCACTTTCGTCTAATAGTCGATTCTTAAATGACCAGTGGCCTATCAAAACATTAAGTAAAAATAATGAAATCTCTGAACTAGGAAAATAAGATGATAAACATCGAAAACAACGCTTTAGCAAAATCAAGGCTAGAGCGTTATTTTTTATAAAAAAGCGTTATTATTATAATTTCCAACTTTTTATTAGAAAATCAGGGAGCAGTACTTGTAATTTCCTTTTTACATAGGCATAATATTGGTAAGTACTTTATACTTATATATAGCCGTAATTGGACGACTGTTTCTACCCAATACCGTAATATTGGTCTATAAGTAAAAAATTGTGTTTACTTGCACACTTTTTTGCTCGGTCAAAAAAGGTGCTTTTTTAATTGAAAAAGGAGAGTAAAGAATGGAAGAATTGGTTCGTCGTATTCAAGAAGAAGGAAATGTCTTATCTGAAGGAGTTTTAAAAGTCGATCGTTTTATTACTCACCAAGTTGATCCTAAGCTAATGGAGCAAATTGGGTCTCGGTTTGCAGAAGTCTTTTCCCAAAAAAATATTACAAAAGTAGTGACGATTGAGTCTTCTGGTATTGCTCCAGCAATCTATACAGCTCAAAGTTTGGCAACTCCCATGATTTTTGCTCGGAAAGAAAAAAGTTTAACAATGGATGAAGAGTTATTGACAAGTTCTGTTTATTCGTTTACTAAACAATTAGCTAGCACAATTTCTATTTCCCGAAAATTTTTAAACGAGCAAGATCATGTGTTAATTGTTGACGACTTTTTAGCTAACGGTCAAGCTGCTAAGGGATTAATTGAACTATGTCAACAAGCAGGGGCGCAAGTAGAAGGAATTGGTATTGTGATTGAAAAAAGTTTCCAAACGGGTAGGCAGTTGCTAGAAGATATGGATGTCCCGGTTGTTTCGCTAGCGCGTATTGATTCTTTAAAAGAGGGTGAAGTTTCGTTTAAACAAGCTGACGCTTAAATTTAAATAGCGTCCCTTCTATACAAGAGAGTGTTTTTATGAACCAGCTAGGCAGTAAATTGCTCAGCTGGTTATTTATTATTTTTTAGAAAAAATTTTTTAACTACTTGAAGAACACTTGCAGCTGCATAGTTTTCAAGGTATCATTTAAAAGTAGAAATGAAACAATATGGAAAGTAGGGATCAATTTGGTCAGACCTTTGATGCCAGGTGGAACAATTGGTATTGTCGGTGGCGGACAGTTAGGTAAGATGATGGCGATCAGTGCGAAAAATATGGGATTTCATGTAGGAGTTTTAGATCCTGCAAGCGATTGTCTTACCGCGCAGCTAGCCGATTGGAACATTGTTGCTGATTGTGATGATGTACTTGCTTTAGAAACTTTAGCTAAGCGCAGTGATACGGTTACTTATGAAACCAGTAAGATTGGCGTTGAAAGTTTAAATGCTGTAATTGAGTTAGCAAATGTGCCTCAAGGAACCGATTTATTGGCAATTACGCAAGACCGTTTGATGGAAAAATCATTTTTAGAAACCAATAACATTGTCATTCCACCGTATGAAACAATTATTAGTCCTACAGATATTCAAGATGCAGTGGATAGTATAGGGTTTCCTTGTGTGTTAAAAACCACTCGAGATAGCACACAACAATATACTCTAAATAGTATGTCCGACTTTGCGCCTTCAATGGGGTTACTTAGAGAAGGAACTTGTGTATTAGAAGCCTCGATTCCTTTTAAGAAAGAATTGTCTGTTCTAGTTGCGGGAAATGGCCTAGAATATACAACTTTTCCTGTAGTGGAAAATATTTACCGTGATGGTGTATTATTTGAAACAATTGCAACGGCAGATGTAGCTGTAGAAGTAAGTGAAGAGATTCAACGAATCGGCTATCAAATTGGGGAATCTTTGGGATTGCATGGTATTTTAGCCGTTGAAATACTTTTGACCGAAGCAGGAAGTCTTTACGTTACTAATTTAACGCCTAGACCTCACAGTATAGGGAATTATTCGATTGATGTTTGTAATATAAGTCAATTTGATGCACATATACGTGGAATTTGTGGTTGGCCGCTAGGAGATGTCCAATTATTTAGCCAAGCAGTAACGGTTAATATTTTGGGAGAAGCATTAAATACTAGTTTACGATTGATACTAGAAAAATCCAATTGGAATTTTTATTATTATGGTAAAAAAAGAATGGTGAATAATAGAAAAATGGGCCATATAACGATTCCAACATCTACGCCAGATTCAGTTTTAACAGAAATTGCCGCGACGAATTTATAGTTAAAAGGAGAAGAAAATGTTAGCACGTTATACACGTAAAAATATGGGGAAAATTTGGTCGGATGAGAACCGGTATAATGCTTGGTTAGCTGTCGAAATTTTAGCTGATGAAGCCTGGGGCGAATTAGGAGAAATTCCGCAAGAAGATGTGGAAAAAATTAAGTCTAACGCTTCTTTCGATGTTGCTAGAATCCAAGAAATTGAAGCGCAAACAAAGCATGATGTCGTTAGCTTTACTCGTGCTGTTTCTGAAACTTTAGGTGAAGAAAGTAAATGGATCCATTACGGGCTTACTTCTACTGATGTTGTTGATACAGCTTATGGTTATTTAATGAAACAAGCCAATGAAATTTTGCGCCAAGATCTAGCTAAATTTGCTGAAACTATTGGAAAAAAAGCCAAAGAACATAAATATACAGTTATGATGGGAAGAACTCATGGCGTCCATGCAGAACCAACAACGTTTGGGTTAAAACTTGCTTTATGGTATGCGGAAGTAAAACGACAAATGGAACGATTTGAGCATGCTGCTAGTGGTGTAGAAGCGGGGAAAATCAGTGGTGCTGTAGGAACATTTGCAAACATTCCTCCTTTTGTTGAACAGTATGTATGTGAAAAGTTAGGATTAAAAGCTCAAGATATTTCCACACAAATTTTACCGCGTGATTTGCATGCAGAATATATTGCTTCTATGGCATTGATTGCAACAAGTATTGAAAAATTTGGGACAGAAATTCGAGGATTGCAAAAATCAGAGACACATGAAGTAGAGGAATATTTTGCTCAAGGACAGAAGGGGTCTTCTGCAATGCCTCATAAAAGAAATCCTATTGGTTCAGAAAATATGGCTGGTTTAGCGCGTGTTATGCGTGGTCATATGCTTACAGCCTATGAAGATGTTTCTTTGTGGCACGAAAGAGATATTTCGCATTCTTCTGCTGAACGAGTCATTATTCCGGATACGACCATTTTACTTGATTATATGTTACACAGGTTTACCAATATTATAGAAAACCTCACAGTATTGCCGGAAAATATGCAAAAAAATATGGGAGCGACTTTTGGTTTAATTTACAGCCAACGTGTCTTGTTAAAATTAATTGACAATGGGATGACACGAGAAGAAGCCTATGATTTAATTCAACCTAAAACCGCACAGGCTTGGGAAAAACATTTAGATTTTCGTTCCTTATTAGAAAAAGATCAAACAATTACCTCTATTTTGTCTACAGAAGAACTCGATGACGCTTTTGATTATCATTATCATTTAAAACATGTGGATGATATCTTTAGACGGGTAGGATTAGAAGACTAGGAGGGAGAAAATGAAGCAAGTAACTTTTGGGTCAACAAGTTTAAAGGTCTCAAGTATTGTTTTAGGTTGTATGCGCATGAATTCAGCTAATGATCCAGTAAAAGTATTGCAAACAGCAGTAGATAATGGCATCACTTTTTTCGATCATGCAGATATCTATGGCCAAGGTGAATGCGAAGAAATTTTTGCTAAAAGTTTAGCTAACACATCGATTAAGCGAGAAGACTTGTTTATCCAATCAAAATGCGGGATTGTCCCAGGAAAAATGTATGATTTTTCAAAAGAACATATTATTGAATCGGTGAATGGCAGCTTAAAACGTCTACAAACGGAATATTTAGACAGCTTACTTTTACATCGACCGGACGCATTAACTGATCCAGAAGAAGTAGCAGCAGCTTTTGATGAATTAAAAACCCAAGGAAAAGTTCATCATTTCGGAGTAAGTAATCATAGCCCTTTACAAATTAAACTTTTACAAAGTGTTGTTAAACAACCATTAGAAGCTAACCAATTACAATTTGGACTTATGCATTCGGGAATGATAGATGAAGGGTTCAATGTGAATCGTAAAAAAGAATCCCTAAGTCAACAAAATGAAGGCATGTTGGATTTTTCCCGTTTGGAAAATATGACGATTCAAGCATGGTCTCCTTATCAAGTAAGTCTTATAAAGGAAGTATTTATTAATAATGAACGTTTTCCTGAAATAAATCAAAAGTTAGTTGAATTAGCTGAAACATACCATACTACACCTACTGGCCTTGTTTCAGCATGGATTTTACGACATCCAGCGAATATGCAAGTAATTGCTGGAACAATGAGCCCCCGAAGAATTGAAGAGATTGCTCAAGCTTCTGATATTCAATTGAGTAGAAAAGACTGGTATCAACTTTATTTAGCTGCTGGTAATCATTTGCCTTAAAAATAGACGATTGTTCGTGATAAGCGAATGATCGTCTACTTTCTTTATATAGAATCAAGACTTTAATTGCAAATAGAATATATTTACGTTAAGTTTATTAGAGGTTTGAAAAATAACGTGCGAAACGAGAGGATGTTCCCTATGTTTGATATGCAAGTATTTGATTATGAAGACATTCAGCTGGTTCCTAATAAATGTATCGTAGATAGTCGTTCAGAGTGTGACACAAGTGTTACTTTAGGAAGTCATACATTTAAAATGCCAGTTGTTCCAGCGAATATGCAAACAATTGTTGATGAGTCTATTTCCGAATCTTTGGCAAAAAAAGGCTATTTTTACATTATGCACCGCTTTGATGAACAGGCAAGAATTCCGTTTATCAAAAGAATGAAGAAAAAAGGCTTGATTACTTCAATTAGTGTAGGCGTAAAAGAGGAAGAATATACTTTTGTTGACGAATTAGCTAAAGAAAAACTTCTCCCAGACTATATCACGATTGATATTGCACATGGGCACTCTAATGCAGTGATCGCAATGATTCAATACATTAAAAAGAACTTGCCTAATACGTTTGTTATTGCTGGAAACGTGGGAACTCCCGAAGCTGTTCGAGAGTTAGAAAATGCGGGTGCTGATGCGACAAAAGTTGGAATTGGTCCTGGAAAAGTTTGTATTACAAAATTAAAAACAGGTTTTGGTACAGGTGGATGGCAATTAGCTGCTCTACATTGGTGTTCAAAGGCAGCTAGAAAACCAATTATTGCTGATGGTGGCATTCGCACGCATGGCGATATTGCTAAATCTGTTCGTTTTGGTGCAACGATGGTTATGATTGGTTCTTTATTTGCAGGCCATGAGGAATCTCCAGGTGAAACTAAGGTGGAAAATGGAACGGTCTATAAAGAATACTTTGGTTCTGCATCTGAATTTCAAAAAGGTGAAAAGAAAAACGTTGAAGGTAAGAAGATCTGGGTTGTTCATAAGGGTTCATTTCAAGATACTCTAGATGAAATGCAACAAGATTTACAGTCATCGATTTCTTATGCTGGAGGTAAAGATTTAGATTCCATTCGTACGGTTGATTATGCTATTGTAAAAAACTCTATTTTTAATGGAGACACAATTTAGAATGGCTTGATTTTGCCTGGTCTGGTAAAATAACGTTGAGGTGAAAATGATGCCAATTAAAGTGATGTCCATATTTGGTACACGGCCAGAAGCAATTAAAATGGCACCGGTTGTTAACGCATTAAAAAATGATGAACGGTTTGTAGCTAAAACAGTTATTACAGCTCAACATCGCGATATGTTAGATCAAGTATTGCCCATTTTTGATATTGTTCCTGATTATGATTCAAATATTATGGCACAAGGTCAGACGTTAACGGATATTACAACGAAAGTTTTATTAGATTTACACCCCATTTTACAAAAAGAAAAACCAGACATGGTTCTTGTTCATGGAGATACTACCACCACATTTGCGGCAGCTACGGCAGCTTTTTATCAACAAATAAGAATCGGTCATGTGGAGGCTGGTTTACGAACCTGGAATAAATATTCGCCATTTCCTGAAGAAGCGAATAGACAAATGACAGATGTTTTAACGGATTTATTTTTTGCTCCTACTGTTCAAAGTAAACAAAATTTATTAGCAGAAAATCATCCCCAAAATGCTGTTGTGGTAACAGGGAATACGGCTATTGATGCGATGAAGTTTACTGTAAAAAAAGATTACACTGCCGCTTCATTGGCGTCAAATAAGCAGCGGCAATTAGTACTTACAATGCATCGACGAGAAAACTTAGGAGCGCCGATGACACAAGTTTTTTCTGCTTTAAGACGTATTGCTCAAGAGTTTTTGGATGTTACTATTGTTTTTCCTATGCATAAAAACCCTCAGGTACGTCAATTAGCTAAAGAAAAATTGTCAGATTTAGAAAATGTTCGCTTGGTTGAACCTCTGGGTGTTATCGATTTCCATAATTTCATTGCGAATAGTTATTTAGTTTTAAGTGATTCTGGAGGCGTACAAGAAGAAGCTCCTTCCTTAGGTGTGCCTGTCCTTGTCTTGCGAAACACAACCGAACGTCCAGAAGGGGTCGAAGCAGGTACATTAAAGTTGGTTGGAACTCAAGAAGAAGATATCTATCAAGCAACAAAAGAGCTTCTGGTAAACCCGCAAAAATATGCGGCTATGGCGCAAGCTCAAAATCCTTATGGGGATGGCTTTGCCAGTGATTATATTTTAACAGCGATTGAGCAATACTTTTGTCAATATATCAGATAAGAATCAGAAGATAAATCTACAATATGGTCCTGTGCTTATTTTATAAATTGATGAAAAAGTCAGTGATCTCTAGACGATTGTTTTATAACAACAAAAGAGTTAAATGAAAGATGAGAACTAGTGTCTCATCTTTTTTTATACAAAGAGAGTTTATTATTAAGGGCGTTTTTCATTAGGGAGGTAAAGATTTAAAGGAATATAAAAACATAAACTGTTTCTTTTGTTTTTTTAACTGTACTATTTTTGTGATAAAAGCCACGAAGTTACTTCACAAAGGCAAACGCTTCCTAGAATTAACAAAAATTAAAAAAAGTTTATGTTTCTTTTGCCTTGAAATAAGAATAAATGGATTTTCATAAAGAATGTGCTTGTATTTTTGTGATAAAAGTGATAATTTTATAATTGAAGGTAGTTAAATTAGTAATACAGAATTTATTACTGTTATAATAAACCACAATATATAATCAATCGATTAAAAGAGAGGATTGTGTGACAAGATGGCAAAAAAGAAAACGATTGACTTTCAAGCGTTGCTAAATGACGTTGACGCGCTATTTCCAACTTACCAAGCCTTGGATCAAGATGGAAATGTGGTAGACGAATCGTTGGTACCTGATTTAAGTGATGACGAATTGGTGGAATTGATGAGTCAAATGGTTTGGTCACGTGTATTAGACCAACGTTCAACAGCTTTGAACCGACAAGGACGATTAGGATTTTTTGCTCCTACAGCCGGACAAGAAGCAAGTCAATTAGCAAGTCATTTTGCTTTTGAAAAAGAAGATGTTTTGCTACCAGCTTATCGTGATGTTCCCCAATTAATAAAGCATGGATTGCCTTTGTATAAGGCCTTTTTGTGGTCACGTGGCCATGTAGCTGGTAACGATTATGAAGATGAATTGCAAGCTTTACCCCCCCAAATTATTATTGGTGCTCAATATGTACAAGCTGCAGGTGTTGCCTTAGGTTTGAAAAAACGCGGCAAAAATAATGTAGTCTTTACTTACACAGGAGACGGAGGTACCTCCCAAGGGGACTTTTATGAAGCAATAAATTTTGCTGGTTCTTATCAAGCAAATGGCGTATTTTACGTACAAAATAATGGTTTTGCAATTTCTGTACCTCGTGAACACCAAACAGCAGCAACAACACTTGCTCAAAAAGCGGTAGCCGCTGGAATTCCTGGCATTCAAGTAGATGGGATGGATCCGTTTGCAGTATACACTGTATCAAAACAGGCTCGCGAATGGACGGCTAATGGTAATGGTCCGGTATTGATCGAAACTGTTACTTATCGTTATGGGGCTCACACCTTATCTGGTGATGATCCAACCCGCTATCGTTCACAAGAACTAAATGATGAATGGCAAAAGAAAGATCCATTGATTCGTTTCCGTAACTATTTGGAAAATAAAGGATTATGGTCAGAAGAAAAAGAAGAAGAAGTCATGGAAAACGCCCGGCAAGAAATTAAAGATGCCATTGCTGAAGCGGACAAAGTTCCAAAACAAAAAGTAACTGATTTCTTGAATAATATGTTCGAAGAACAACCACAAAATATTCAAGAACAAATTAAATTTTACGAAGCGAAGGAGTCGAAATAATCATGGCACAAAAAACAATGATTCAAGCAATCACGGATGCCTTAGCTGTTGAATTGGAAAAAGACAAGGATGTCTTGGTGTTTGGTGAAGACGTTGGTAAAAACGGTGGGGTATTCCGTGCGACTGCTGATTTACAAGATAAATTCGGCGAAGAACAGGTCTTTGATACGCCGCTAGCCGAGTCTGGTATTATGGGTTTATCTTTTGGCTTAGCTTTAGAGGGCTTTCGTTCTGTGCCTGAAATTCAATTCTTCGGTTTTGTATTTGAAGCAATGGATGAAATTATAGGACAAATCGCGCGTACTCGTTATCGTATGGGGGGGACTCGTCATTTGCCAATTACATTACGCTCCCCATTTGGCGGTGGCGTTCACACCCCAGAATTACATTCTGATAGTTTAGAAGGTATTATTGCGCAAGCTCCAGGCATTCGTTTAGTTATCCCATCAAATCCTTATGATGCCAAAGGATTATTGATTTCTTCTATTAGAAGTAACGATCCAGTCGTTTTTTTGGAACATATGAAACTTTATCGTTCCTTCCGTGAAGAAGTTCCAGATGGGGAATATGAAGTTCCATTGGACAAAGCAGGAATTGCTAGAGAAGGTAAAGATATCACTGTTGTCGCTTATGGCGCAATGGTTCGCGAAGCTTTAAAGGCAGCTGAAAATTTGGAAAAAGAAAATATTAGTACAGAAATTATTGACTTACGTACTGTTTCTCCAGTTGATATGGAAACTATTATTGCGTCAGTTGAAAAGACTAATCGTGTGATTATTGTGCAAGAGGCACAGAAACAAGCCGGTGTAGCCGCAAAGATTTCTTCTGATATTGCTGAAAAAGCAATCCTTTCATTAGAAGCACCCATTGGACGTGTTTCTGCACCAGATACAGTTTATCCATTTGGTCAAGCAGAAGGAATTTGGTTGCCAAATGCAACAGACATTGAAGAAAAAGTTAAAGAAATCATAAACTTCTAACAGTAAAAAACAAGTACAATTTAAGAGATAAGAGTAAAGCCAATCTTTTTCTTATCTCTTAAAACGTGTGGAACTTTAAATAAAGGGGATATCAAAATGGCATTTCAATTTAAATTACCAGATATCGGTGAAGGCATTGCAGAAGGTGAAATTGCTAAATGGATGGTAAAAGCAGGAGATACGATTAACGAAGACGATACTTTACTTGAAGTCCAAAATGACAAGTCAGTAGAAGAGATTCCTTCACCAGTAACTGGAACAATTAAAAACATTTTAGTCGATGAAGGAGAAACAGCAGCTGTTGGAGATACATTAGTGGAAATTGATGCTGAAGGTTATGAAGATGACAGCTCAGCTGCGGAAGATAGCTCTTCAGAAGAAGCATCAATATCTGAGGATGCTGATGCGCAAGGTTATTATGAATTCAAGTTACCTGACATTGGCGAAGGCATTGCAGAAGGTGAAATTGCTAAATGGATGGTAAAAGCAGGAGATACAATTAACGAAGACGATACTTTACTTGAAGTCCAAAATGACAAATCAGTAGAAGAGATCCCTTCACCAGTAACTGGAACGATTAAAAACATTTTAGTCGATGAAGGTTCAGTAGCTAATGTGGGAGATACATTAGTCGAAATCGATGCACCTGGTCATAACAGTTCTAAACCAAGCTCACCAGCAGCTGAAGAAGAAAGCCAAGAAGAAGTTAGCACAGATACGACGGGCTCTGCAGGTGTAGTAACAGCCGCCGATCCTAATAAACGTGTATTAGCAATGCCATCTGTGCGTCAATTTGCTCGTAAAAATGATGTAGATATTACACAAGTAACAGCAACTGGTAAAGGTGGACGTGTAACTAAAGAAGATATTGAAGGTTTTATTTCTGGCGCTTCTAAAGAAACGACAACTCAACAAACTAGTGAAAAAGCTGAAGCAGCTCAAGTATCTCAACCGGAAGCAAAAGCTGCACCAGCTAAGCCATTTACTTCTAGCTTGTCCGACTTAGAAACACGAGAAAAAATGACGGCTACGCGCAAAGCTATCGCAAAATCAATGAGAAATAGTAAAGACACAGCGCCACATGTTACTTTGCATGATGAAGTTGAAGTAACCAAACTTTGGGATCAACGTAAGAGATTTAAATCTGTTGCTCAAGAAAATGGCACAAAATTAACGTTCTTGCCATATGTAGTTAAGGCTTTGACAGCTACAGTGAAGAAATTCCCTGTCTTAAATGCTTCTATTGATGACGAATCTCAAGAAATTGTATATAAACATTACTACAATATTGGGATCGCAACAGATACAGATCATGGTTTATATGTACCAAACATTAAAGAAGCTGATCGTAAAGGAATGTTTGCTATCGCAGACGAAATTAACGAAAAAGCTGGTCTTGCTCATGAAGGTAAGTTATCAGGGCAGGATATGCGTGATGGATCAGTTACAGTTAGTAACATTGGATCTGTAGGTGGTACTTGGTTCACTCCGGTCATTAACTATCCTGAAGTAGCTATTTTAGGCGTGGGTACGATCAAGCAAGAGCCTATTGTAAATGACGAAGGAGAGATTGTCGTAGGTCGTATGATGAAATTATCATTGAGCTTTGACCATCGTATTGTAGACGGAGCTACTGCCCAAACAGCGATGAACAATATTAAACGTCTGCTTAATGATCCAGAGTTACTATTAATGGAAGGATGATAGATAAATGGTCGTTGGAGATTTTGCCATAGAGTTAGATACAGTTGTAGTTGGTTCAGGACCTGGTGGCTATGTTGCTGCTATCCGTGCCAGCCAAAAGGGTCAAAAAGTTGCTATTATTGAAAGAGAAAATATCGGTGGGGTTTGTCTAAACGTAGGATGTATTCCTTCCAAAGCATTAATTGCTGCAGGACATCATTATCAAGATGCTAAAAATTCAGAAGCTTTTGGTATAAAAACAGAGAATGCTACTTTAGATTTTACCAAAACACAAGAATGGAAAGAAAAACAAGTCGTAAATAAATTGACTTCTGGTGTAAAGGGACTTCTTAAGAAAAATAAAGTGGACGTTATCGAAGGGGACGCTTTCTTTGTTGATGAAAATAGTTTACGTGTGATTCACCCTGACTCGGCCCAAACGTATACATTTAATCATGCTATTGTAGCTACTGGTTCTCGTCCTATCGAAATCCCAGGTTTTAAATTTGGTGGTCGTGTCATAGACTCAACAGGTGGATTAGCTTTGGAAGAAGTTCCAGAAAAGTTAGTCATTATCGGTGGCGGTGTTATTGGAGCAGAATTAGGTAGTGCTTATGCTAATTTAGGAGCTGATGTGACCATCCTTGAAGGAACACCTCAAATTTTGCCTACTTATGAAAAAGATTTGGTACAGCTTGTTGAAAATGACTTCAAGAAAAGAGACGTTAATATTATTACAAGCGCGATGGCCAAAGAAGCCGTTGACAATGGCGACAGCGTAACTGTTAACTATGAAGCTGATGGAAAACAAGAATCCATAACAGCAGATTATGTCATGGTTACTGTAGGTCGTCGTCCGAATACAGACGAAATGGGATTAGAACAAGCTGGTGTAGAAATTGGTGACCATGGTTTACTACAAGTAGATAATCAAGGACGAACAAATGTTAAAAGCATTTTTGCGATTGGAGATGTTGTCCCTGGTGCTGCTTTAGCTCACAAAGCAAGTTATGAAGCAAAAATTGCTGCTGAAGCTATTTCAGGTGAAAAAGTCGCAGTCGATTATAAAGCAATGCCGTCAGTTGCTTTTACTGACCCTGAAATTGTGACAGTTGGTATGACAATTAATGAAGCTCGAGAAGCTGGTTTAGATGCAAAAGCTTATAAATTTCCTTTTGCCGGCAACGGTCGTGCCTTATCTTTAAATAAAACAGAAGGATTCATGCGCCTTGTAACTACTGTCGAAGATGACGTTGTTGTAGGAGCACAGATCGGTGGTGTTGGTGCGTCTGATATGGTTTCAGAGTTAGCGCTAGCGATTGAATCAGGAATGAATGCAGAAGACATTGCATTAACGATTCATCCTCATCCTTCTTTAGGTGAAATTACAATGGATGCTTCCGAACTAGCTCTTGGGTTACCAATCCATGCTTAAATGATGAAGTGCCTACGGATCTAAAAGCAGATCCGTAGGTTTTTTATTTTGAATTTGTTTATTATAAAATAGTTTATCCTTGAATATTTAAAATGAGAGAGCTATTCAGAGAATTGTTTGCTGAAATTTTTTCCGTACATAGGTCTAATCAAAAATTGGCATGAATGTTTTTACTAGGCTTTTTTCGCATTAGTTGTTCATTTATCTATATATTGGTACACTAGAATCATGAAAAAAAGAAAACAGGTGAGTTTTTATGCAAGATTACCAATATCCATTAGATATGGAATGGACAAAAGAGGAAATTATTTTAGTCGTTAATTTATGGCAAGCATTAGAAGATAGCTATGAAAAAGGGATCTCTGCTGAAAAATTTCTCCAAACTTATCAGGGGTTCAAAACGGTGGTAAAAAGCATTGGAGAAGAACGAAAATTAGGCCGAGAATTTGAGAAACTTTCTGGTTATTCATTGTATAAAGCAGTAAAACAAGCTAAGGCCCATCCTGATAAAAAATTGAAAATGAAAGGATGAATAAAATGCAAATTATGATCAATGAAATAAAAAATTGGCTCCAAGAAGCAGCAGAAATAATAAAAAATGAAATTGCTAACAATGATATGACTGTCGATACTAAGAAAGATCGTAAAGATTTAGTAACAAATGTAGATAAGCAAGTACAAGATTTTCTAATCGAACAAATGTATGATTTTGACCCAGAGGCTAAAATTTTAGGTGAAGAAAATGGAAGAGATCGTCTTACTGACTTTTCTGGACGTGTATTTATCATTGATCCAATAGATGGCACGTTGAACTTTGTATTAGAAGGGGAAAACTTTTGTATTATGATTGCTGTGTATGAAGAAGGGCAAGGAAAGCTAGGATTTATTTATAATGTTATGGAAGATATCCTTTTATGGGGAGGTCCAGAGGTTGGTGTTTTTATAAATGAAGAAAATTTACCTGCCCCTGCAGATTTGGACTTAGCTGAAGGTTTAGTAGGAATGAACTCAAGCATGTACAGAAAAAATAGCTATAACGCTCAAACCATGGCGGAATATTCTATGGGGGTACGTATGTCAGGCTGTGCGGGTATCGAACTGATTAGCTTGCTTAGGGGGAAACGTAATGCCTATGTCTCTAGTTTAGCTCCTTGGGATTATGCAGCAGGTAGTGTCATGCTAGAAGCTTTAAATATGAAATCCTCCAACATTAACGGAGCTCCTTTGAAATTTGATGGTCGAGAGCGTTTTATAGCAGCGACACCTACAGCTTATAAAGAAATGATGCAGTTTATTGGACAGAGAAAAAATTAAAATGTTAAATTTTTGTGGGAAATTTACAAATTTGAAACCTTTTCACTAGTTTTCAGAAAGATTTTTTGTTATAATCCTTTGGTGAGTGTAATAACGTTTATTAGAGTAAAAAGGATTTCAAGGTCGTTTTCTAATAGATAAACAGTTGATAATAGGTTAAATTTTAAAGGAGCAAATTAACATTGAAATATAGAGATACAATTCGCAACGTAGCAATTATTGCTCACGTTGACCACGGAAAAACAACATTAGTTGATGAGTTATTAAAGCAATCCGAAACATTAGAAGGTAGAACAGATTTACAAGAAAGAGCCATGGACACAAACGATTTAGAAAAAGAACGTGGCATTACGATCTTGTCTAAAAACACTGCTGTACAATATCGTGGAACACGGATCAATATTTTAGATACTCCCGGGCACGCAGACTTCGGTGGTGAAGTTGAACGCATTATGAAAATGGTTGATGGTGTAGTTTTATTAGTAGATGCTTACGAAGGAACGATGCCACAAACCCGTTTCGTATTGAAAAAAGCCCTTGATCAAAATGTGACGCCTATTGTTGTGGTGAATAAAATTGACAAACCAGCTGCTCGTCCGCAATTTGTCGTTGATCAAGTACTAGAATTATTTATTGAACTAGGCGCTGACGACGATCAACTAGACTTTCCAGTAATCTATTCTTCAGCAATTAATGGAACTTCAAGTCTTTCAGAAGACCCTAGTGAACAAAAATCAACAATGGCGCCAGTATTTGATACCATTATCGATCATATTCCAGAACCTATTGATAATAGTGATGAACCGCTGCAATTTCAAGTTTCTTTATTGGATTATAATGACTATGTTGGTCGAATTGGTATTGGACGTGTCTTTCGCGGAAAGATTAAAGTTGGCGATCAAGTAGCCTTGATAAAACTAGATGGAACTGTGCAGAAATTCCGCGTAAGTCAATTATATGGTTATTTTGGTTTACAACGAGAAGAAATCGAAGAAGCGAAGGCTGGAGATTTGATTGCAATTGCTGGTATGGGAGATATCTTTGTTGGTGAAACAATTACACCTTTTGATCATCAAGATGCATTGCCAGTTCTGCGTATTGATGAGCCAACTTTGCAAATGACATTTTTAGTAAATAATTCCCCATTTGCTGGACAAGAAGGAAAATTCATAACTGCCCGTAAACTTGAAGAACGTTTAATGATGGAATTGCAGACAGATGTTTCATTAAAAGTTGAGCCTTTGACACCAGAATCTTGGACTGTTTCTGGTCGTGGTGAGCTTCATTTATCTATTTTAATTGAAAATTTACGTAGGGAAGGTTATGAGCTTCAAGTTTCTCGACCAGAAGTTATTGAAAGAGAAATTGACGGTGTCAAATGTGAACCATTTGAAAGCGCGCAAATTGATACGCCAGAAGAATACATGGGATCAGTAATCGAATCTTTGGGACTGCGTAAAGGTGAGATGCAAGATATGATCAATAGTGGAAATGGTCAAGTTCGCCTCATCTTTCAAGTTCCATCACGTGGATTGATTGGTTACAACAATGAATTTTTATCCATGACACATGGTTATGGCATTATGCATCATACTTTTGATCAATATTTGCCTATGTTGAAAACACAACTTGCAGGTAGAAACCATGGAGCGTTAGTTTCCATCGATTCTGGTAAGGCTACTGCTTATTCTATTATGAACCTTGAAGACCGTGGTACAATTTTTGTAGAACCGAATACTGAAGTGTATGAAGGAATGATTGTAGGTGAAAATTCTCGGGAAAATGATTTATCCGTGAATATTGTCAAAGCAAAACAAATGACTAACGTTCGTTCAGCTACAAAAGATCAAACTTCTACTATAAGGAAACCACGTATTTTAACACTTGAAGAATCCATTGAGTTTATCAATGAAGATGAGTATTGTGAAATTACTCCAGAGAATGTTCGTTTACGTAAACAAATCTTAAATACGAACGAACGTGGAAAAGTAGCAAAAAAACAAAAGAAAAGTAACTAATCTTTAATAAAAAATAAGACCGAAACTTTTTGTTTCGGTCTTATTTTTTGATGAATAATTGTTTAATTTATAATAAATTGCTAAAACCAATTACCCAACTTGGAAAAATTTTGTGCTATAATATGAAAATATAAGAACAGGAGGGGTCCTAATGGAAACTATTTCTCCGGATTTAGCGTTAGATTTGCTCTATGAAGAGGCAGATCGTATAAAAATGCTAATTAAAAACCAGCAGAATCAATTTTGTATTTTCCAATGTAAGGCGTTTGAAGAGGTCGTCGATACGCAAATGTATGGACTATCTAGGCAAGTTTCTTTTTCAATACGTTTGGGGATAATTTCAAACGAAACGGGACAACAATTGCTTAGTGATCTTGAGCGTGATTTAAATCAATTATATAATCAAGCTTATGAAGAAAATAAAATAAATATAGAAGGCAGGGAGGTATAATGCTTGCCTAACAACAAGATTAAAAAAAGGCACTTTATAGATTGGGGAATTTTAATCCCTTACTTATTTTTATCCATTGTTGGCTTGATGATGGTTTATAGTACGACCTCTTATGTGTTGTTAGAAAATGGAGAAAATCCTGCCCGTCAAGCAATTTTTCAGTTTATTTTTTGGTTTATTAGTTTATTTTTGATCTTTTTTATTTATAAATTAAAGACAGATGTATTAAAAAATAAGAAACTTACATATGGAGCTTTGCTATTTGTTAGCTTCTTTTTATTATTAGCTTTTGCTTTTAGCCCTGTTAACGGGGCTTATGGTTGGATACAGGTTCCTGGTATGGGGACAATTCAGCCAGCAGAATTTTTTAAGATTGTCGTTGTATGGTTTTTTGCTACGACACTTTCAAGACAGCAAAATCAAGTACAATACCATTTTTTATATAGCATTAAAGGTTCATTGTTTGCTATGGTTCCTCCTATTATAATGCTAATACTTTATCCTGATTTAGGTAATGCGGCCATTATTGTTTTGATTGTATTAGTTCTGTTGCTAGCAAGTGGTGTTAATTACCTTTATATGCTTTATACCGGATTAATTGGCATTATTGGTAGTGTTTTAGCTATTTTTGGCATAAACGCCTTTGGTAGGTATTTCTTGCCAGAGTATGTCTTGTCCAGATTTGCTGTTTTTCGCAATCCCTTTATCGACGAATACGGTGACGGCTATCAGATGATCCATGGGTATTATGCTTTGTTTAATGGTGGATTGTTTGGCCGAGGTTTGGGAAATAGTATTCAAAAAAAGGGATTTTTACAGTTTGCGCATACTGATTATGCATTTGCTATTGTGGTTGAAGAGCTAGGGCTAATTGTAGCCATTTTAATTCTAGGAGCTTTATTTTACATGGTTATACGTATCCTATTAATTGGCATTCGCTCAAAAGATTCATTTAATTCAATTATGTGTATTGGGATTAGCTCATTGTTTTTGCTTTCTATCTTTATTAATTTAGGAGGTATCACTGGGATTATTCCTTTAACAGGAATTACATTCCCTTTTATTAGTCAAGGGGGGTCTAGTTTAATGATGTTTTCGATCTGTGTTGGATTTGCACTAAACATTAGTGCAGATGAAAAGAAAAAAGCTATGTTTAGGGTACAAAATGCTGAAGAATAAGAAATCTCCTTATTTTTCAGCATTTCTATAATTTAATTGTTATTAAATATATTTATGGATTAGGAGTGGTCGAATGGATAAAATCCTTGTTGCTAATCGAGGAGAGATAGCTACACGTGTTTTTCGAGCTTGTGTAGAGTTAAATATACAAACGGTTGCAATTTATGCAAAAGAAGATGAATATTCGGTTCATCGTTTTAAAGCTGATGAAGCTTACTTAGTAGGTGAAGGGAAAAAGCCTATTGATGCTTATTTGGATATTGAAGATATTATCCGTATTGCAAAGCTTTCAGGGGCCCAAGCCATTCATCCTGGATATGGATTTTTATCCGAAAACTTAGAGTTTGTGACTCGGTGTCAAGAAGAAGGAATTACCTTTATTGGTCCTAAACCTCATCATTTGGATATCTTTGGCGATAAAATTAAGGCTAAACAAGCGGCGGTGGCTGCAGGAATTCAGGCAATCCCTGGGTCCGATGGGCCCGTTACTGACGTTGATGAAGTCATATCATTTGCTGATGAACATGGCTATCCAATTATGATAAAAGCTGCCTTAGGCGGCGGTGGTCGTGGTATGCGAGTAGCTTATGACAAAAAGCAAGCTCAAGAAGGATTTGAACGTGCAAAAAGTGAAGCAAAAGCTGCTTTTGGTAGTGATGAAATCTACGTAGAAAAATATATTGCGAACCCAAAGCATATCGAAGTACAAATCTTAGGAGATAGCCATGGAAATGTACTCCATTTATTTGAACGAGACTGCTCTGTACAAAGAAGACATCAAAAAGTTGTTGAGGTAGCTCCATGTGTTTCTCTTGATGAAGAGCTGCGTGAAAAAATATGTACGGCAGCTGTTCATCTGATGCAGCATGTAGGCTATGTGAATGCCGGAACGGTTGAGTTTTTAGTTGAAAATAACCAGTTTTATTTTATTGAAGTAAACCCCCGTGTACAAGTAGAACATACTATTACAGAAATGATCACGGATGTAGATATAGTGGCAACTCAAATTTTAATTGCTCAAGGCCAAGACTTACATCAAGAAATTGGATTACCTAAACAAGAAAATATTTCTTTTAAAGGAGCGGCTATTCAGTGTCGAATTACGACAGAAGACCCACTGAATGACTTTATGCCTGATACCGGTAAGATCGATACTTATCGTTCTCCAGGAGGATTTGGTGTACGCCTTGATGTTGGAAATGCTTATGCTGGTGCAGTTGTTACTCCTTACTTTGATTCTTTATTAGTCAAAGTATGTACACACGCAGCTACATTTGAACAGGCAATTGGAAAAATGGCCCGTTGTATCCAAGAATTTCGGATACGTGGGGTAAAAACCAATATGCCGTTTTTAAAAAATGTCATTTCCCATCCAGAGTTTCGTTCCGGTAAAATGACAACTCTTTTTATTGACCAAACCCCTGAATTATTTGAGTTTTCATTTACACGAGATCGCGGAAACAAAACGATGAAATATATTGGTGAAATCACAGTGAATGGTTTTCCCGGTATTGCAATGCGGGAAAAACCCTTTTACGATGAGCCACGTATTCCAAAAGATTTAACTGATATACAAGTGGGGCAATCACCCAAAAACATTTTAGACGACCAAGGTGCAGAGCAATTAAGTCATTGGGTACGTCAACAAAATGAAGTCCTTTTGACAGATACAACTTTTCGTGATGCGCATCAAAGTTTACTTGCTACTCGCGTGCGTACTCATGATTTAGCAAAGATCGCCTATCAAACAGAAAAAGGAATCCCTCAACTGTTTTCTAGTGAAATGTGGGGTGGCGCTACCTTCGATGTAAGTTATCGGTTTTTAACAGAAGATCCATGGGAAAGATTACGTACGTTGCGTAAAATGATGCCAAATACTTTATTACAAATGTTGTTCCGTGGCTCAAATGCAGTAGGTTATTCGAATTATCCTGATAATGTGTTAACGGCTTTTATCGACGAAGCGGCCAAGCAAGGAATGGATGTCTTTCGTATTTTTGACAGCTTGAATTGGTTGCCGCAAATGGAAAAAAGCATTCAAGCAGTCAGAGATACAGGTAAAATTGCAGAGGCTGCTATTTGTTATACTGGAGATATTAATGATCCCAATCGACCGAAGTATTCGGTTCAATATTATAAAGATATGGCCAAAGAGTTAGAAGCACTAGGCGCTCATATTATTGCGATTAAAGATATGGCGGGCTTACTAAAACCACAAGCGGCTTATCGCTTAATTAATGAATTAAAAGAAACGGTTAACTTACCGATTCATTTGCATACTCATGATACGAGTGGGAATGGTATTATGACCTACTCTGAAGCAGTACGTGCAGGAGTGGATATTGTCGATGTGGCAATGAGTTCAATGAGTGGCGGCACAAGTCAACCAAGCATGAGTAGTTTATATTATGCTTTAGACGACAATGAGCGCGTTCCTCATATCCAAGTTGAAAACGTACAAAAATTAAATCACTATTGGGAAGATGTGCGCCCTTATTATGAACCGTTTGAAAGTGGTATGAATGCACCTCAGACAGAAGTTTATATGCATGAAATGCCAGGTGGGCAATATTCGAACTTACAACAGCAAGCAAAAGCTGTAGGCCTTTTTGATCGCTGGGATGAAATTAAAGAAATGTATCATCAAGTGAATATGATGTTTGGTGACATTGTGAAAGTGACACCTTCGTCTAAAGTTGTAGGGGATATGGCTTTGTTTATGGTTCAAAACGACTTATCAGAAGAAGACATTTATGAAAAAGGAACATCGATTAGTTTTCCAGAATCGGTTATTTCTCTTTTCCAAGGGGATTTGGGTCAACCTGTAGGCGGTTTTCCTGAAAAGCTACAACAAATTATTTTAAAAGGAAGACAAGCTTATACTGATCGTCCAGGTGCTTTTGCTGATCCTGTAGATTTCAATCAAGTAAAAGATGAACTATCTGCATTAATTGGTTATACGCCTAGTCAGGATGAAGTGTTGAGTTATTTGATGTATCCGGATGTTTTCTTAGGTTATCGTAAAGCTTATGAACAATATGCTGATATCAAAGTTTTAGATACACCGACATTTTTCAATGGTATGCGTCAAGGAGAAAAAATAACTGTAACTATTGAACAAGGAAAAGATCTAATTATTCTATTAGATGAAATTGGTGAACCAGATATTGAAGGAAATCGAACACTCTTTTTCAATTTGAACGGTCAACGTCGTGAAATTGAAGTAAAAGATACTTCTATAAAAACAAGCGTTGCAGTCAAAAAGAAAGCTGAACCTACTAATAAGGAACATATCGGCGCTACTATGTCTGGTACAGTTTTAGAAGTGTTTGTTAACCGAGGTGACCGAGTTAAAAGAGGGGATACTCTGATGGTTACTGAAGCTATGAAAATGGAAACCTCTATTGATGCTGGCTTTGATGGAGAAGTTAAACATGTGTATGTAAAACAAGGAGAACCGATTGCATCAGGTGACTTATTAATTGAAGTTGAAGAAAAATAGAAGAAAGGTTGTATTTTCATGAAAAAAAGAGGCATTCTATTTGTAGGTCTACTTCTTCTTTTTCTTCTTTTCCTTTATATGCAACCTGTCTGGTTCCAAAAAAATGCGGCAGAAGATACGCAAGATCAAAACATCAATAGGGAACCTCCTGCGACGAATTTAAGTTATGAGCCAATTCCAACGTCAGGTTTTGCTGATTGGATTGGCCAAGACTTAGACGAATTTGAGAAAACTTACGGACGGCCAGAAGAAAGTATGGCGTCAGGATTTTCCTTTACAATTCATCGTTACTTAGTTGAGGATGAATTTTTAGAAATAAATACTGAAGATGAAGTTATTAAAAGTATTAAATATCTTGGAGGGGAAAATGAGCAGATCGAACCATTCAATTTTGGCATGACAATGGATGAATTAGCTGAAATTACGATGATCTATCCCAATTTTACTATTGAACAGGATGAAAAAACAATTGATTTAGAATTAGAAGAAGAGGATATGAACTATCGTCCACTCATTGCTTTTGATAATGATAGTTTCGCAATTCTTTTCTTTGATCAAAATCAAGAAAGTCAATTATATGCTATCGATTACTTAGATGAGGAAACTTTATTAAAGCTTGCTCCTTATCCCATAGCTAATGAAGAAAGTCCTAAGTATAATCAAGAAACAGATCATCATTGGGAAGAGATTGACCAATTTAAAAACCAACAAACAATGGAACTTATTCAAATCCTTCGGGAAAAAGATGAACAATCTATGTTTTCAATTGATCCGAATCTTCAAAATGCCAGTGAAGATGTTTTGCAATTCTTTAGCCAGAATAAAGAAGACGTTTTGACTACAGAAAGGTTACAAGAGCTCCAAAGATTCAAACAAGACGAACCAGGAGCTTTTACTTTAAACGATACAGAGATGGATGTTTTGTTACAAGAGATCGAGGATCCGTTAGTTTCTGGTCACTTGGAATTACCAGTTTATGATCCTAGCTTTTCTGTTTTATCCTGGTATAGTACGCCGCTTCTTCATGAGCAAATGATGTCTGACGAAGCATCTTCTCTAGCCGTTGCCTTTTCAAAAGAAGATGTGTTAATCTTATGGAGAGAAATGGAGCAAGCAGAAGAGAGCAATAGTTATTAATAATGATTGATTATTGAAGAACAGAAAGGGATATCATCTTGGATAAAGAAGAAACATTTACTATGCAAAAAAGGCGTGGCCTCATCGTATGGGTGTATAGTTTAAAACAATTAAAAAATTTACGACGCTATGGTTTTGTCCATTATGTTTCACAAAAAATGAAATATATCGTTTTGTATGTGAACGAAGAAGATACCCAAAAAAGTATTGAGAAATTAAATCGTCTTCACTTTGTACGCAGTGTTGATATTTCTCATCGTCCTGATATTGATATGAATTTTGCAGAAAAAATTGGTACAAATGCTGCTTTTCAGGTGCGAGAAAATATAGACGACAATCCTAATAAATAAAAGAAATAAGCTAGAGAAAATCGATCTTTTTTGAGAAGTTAGGACATGGCTATGCAGAGGTGTGTCCTGAGTGTACTCTCAGGGCGTAACTCTATTAGATTTATGTTCTGAAGTTAGTTAGTTTTAGGGAAAATTTTTTGAAAATACATTCTAAACTCATATAAGTTAAAGACATGTGGATATTAACATTTTGTGTAAATGATGGAAGGAAGTATGGCCTTGCGTGTAATATCGGGAAATTATCGAAAAATGGCGTTAAAAAGTTTGTCTAAAGATACAACACGTCCCACCACCGATAAAATTAAAGAAGCGCTTTTTAATATGATCGGTCCGTATTTTAATGGCGAACAAGTTTTAGATCTTTATTCTGGTAGTGGTGCTTTAGCTATTGAGGCTGTTTCTAGAGGAGCAAGAAGCGCTGTATGTGTCGAAAAGTATTATCCAGCATTGAAAGTCATTCAAGAAAATATTGATTTAACTAAAGAAGAACACAAATTTATTACTTTGAAACAGTCTGCGCAAAAAGCTCTTTTTCAACTTGCTAATGATAATCAAACTTTTGATTTGGTTTTTTTAGATCCGCCGTATGCCAAACAAACTATTTTACAAGACATTCAACGATTATTAAGTTTAGATTTATTAAGAAATGGGAGCCAAATAGTTTGTGAAACGGATAAACAAGTGGAGTTACCTGAAACAATTCAGACATTGCAGTGTGTACGTAAGCAAAACTATGGTATTACAAAAATTACCATTTATAGAAATGAGGCAGAACAATGAAAAAGATCGCGTTATTCCCTGGAAGTTTTGACCCTTTAACTATGGGACATCTGTCAACAATTGAACGTGGAGCTCAAATATTTGATGAAGTGATTGTAGGTATTTTTGTTAATACAAATAAAAAATCCCTTCTTTCAACAGAAGAAAAGGTTCAATTAACTCAAGAAGCTGTAGCTCATTTGTCCAATGTTAAGGTCACTTCTCAACAAACTGAATTAACCGTACAAACAGCTCGACGTTTAGGAGCTAAGTTTTTATTGCGTGGTATCCGTAATTTTAACGATTACGAATATGAAAAAGAAGTTATGACAATGAACCAACATCTTGACCCTGAGATTGAAACTGTCTTTTTAATGGCTGAAACACAATATAGCCATATAAGCTCTAGCTTATTAAAAGAAACATTATTATTTCATGGAGATGTAAAAAAATATCTTCCAAACAACATTTATGAAGCCATAAAGAAAAAGCGTGATCAGGATGAAGCATAACTCGTTTAAAAGACTTTTTCTCTTGTTTTTTATTACACTCGCCGTTTGCGCGGGTGTCTTTTTTCCTTTGCCTTATTATATTGAAAAACCCGGATCGACCATTGACTTAAAAGAAGTGATCACGGTTAATGAACAAGAAGATGAAGAACAAGGGTCTTTTTCATTAACTTCTGTAGGCATTCAGCAAGCTTCGGCTGTTACAGCATTAAAAGCTAAAATTTCTCCTTTTGAAGAACTTATTTCTGAAGACGAATTGTTTGGAGGCGCTAGTGGAGAAGAGTACGATCAAATACAAAATTATTATATGGAATCCTCACAAAATACAGCGATTCAACAAGCTTTAAAATTAGCGAATCGCCCTTATGATTTTGAGTACAAAGGCGTTTACGTTATGGATGTTATGGAAAATTCAAGTTTTAAAGACGAAGTAGAAGTTGGTGACACTGTAACAAAAGTTGATGGCAGAAGTTTTGACAATAATCAAGATTTCATGGACTATGTTCAACATAAGTCTGTGGATGACACAGTGGAAATTACTTATGTACATAATGATGAGGCAAAAGAAGCCAGTGGAAATCTGATGGAGCTTCCAAGTAACGAACAGGCTGGAATAGGAATTACTTTAGCCGATCACACAGAAATTAGTTCAGAAGATGATATCGATTTTCATACAGACAACATTGGCGGTCCTTCAGCTGGTTTAATGTTTACACTAGAAATTTATGAACAGTTAACCGAACAGAACTTACGTAAAGGAAAAGAAATCGCAGGTACCGGTACCATTGATGATAAAGGAAATGTAGGGCGCATTGGTGGTATTGACAAAAAAATAGCTAGTGCTGATGAAAAGGGATCAGAAATTTTCTTTGCACCTAACGACACATTAACAAAACAAGAGCAAAACAATCACCCTGAGGCGCAATCCAATTATCAAGAAGCTCAAAAAGCTGCGGATGAATTAGACACAGATATGAAGATTGTTCCAATAAAAAACTTACAAGATGCCATTGATTACTTAGAGCAGATCGCTTAAAAGCAGTGAAGTTTAATAGGAGTTATCAAAAAGCTCCTTCAAAAAAGCTTTTCTGCTTTTTTATTCAACTAAAAATTATGCTATACTGGTTGCCAAGGAAGGTGAAATAGTGTGGAGATTAGAAGACAACAACCGTTGGTAGAAGCTTATCATTTTGATCAACGCAAAGAAGATGAGCAAGAACTTGAAACAAGAATACATATAGGCTTTACTCCGTTAAAAGCTCCCAGTGAGGATTACCCCAAAGAAAATAGCATTATTGGCTCACGTTTACGTTATGAAATTGTTTTTACTCAATTTATTATTCGCGGGGCAATGGGGCAGATTAACCATATTGTGAATCGAGATATTCAAAGTCAAGAAGACTTAACTAAAGAAGAAATGGATGAATTAATGGCTCCTTTGTTTGATATTTTACAACGTTTAACTTATGAAGTTACTGAAATTATAACAGATAAACCAGGTGTTAATTTAGACTTTGAACGTCGAGAGTAGAAAAGAGGAAAAAATGTTTTCAAATAAAGTACAAATTAGTCTTTTTGTAGATGATGTCCAAAAAGAAGTAGATTTTTGGCAGAAATTAGATTTTATAGTGTTTGACAAACAAGAAACAGATGGCTCTTTAGTAGTAGAAATTGCCCCTAGTCAAAATGCAGACATGCATTTTGTTATTTATGATCGGAATTTCGTAGAAAAACAATCGCCAGAGGTAGCAACTAACCCTCCACAGATCATGTTTTTCAGTGAAGATATCACTCAGCTATATAAAACAATGCAAACCTTACCGATTGAATTGGGTGAATTAATTCAATTAGAAGAGACTTTAGTATTTAATTTTGTAGATCCTGATGGGAATTATTTTGCTGTAACTGAAGCTTAAAAAGAAGAAGGAGGCCTCTTCTTGAAAACCTTTATTTACGCTATTAGTGATATTCATGGAGAATTAGGATTATTTAAAAAACTTTTAAAAGATTTTGATTCGGAAAACCACCAACTCGTTTTGATTGGCGATTTAAATGATCGCGGTAAAAAAAGCAAAGAGTGCTTTTTATTAGGAAAAAAATTAGTTGAAGAACATCATGCTGTGTATTTGCGTGGAAATCATGAAGAGTATTTTTTACAATTTTTAAATTCTCCTGAAGAATGGTATCAAGCTTACGTACAAAATGGTGGCAAAGAAACCATGGAAAGTCTGCTTTTTCAGGGGTGTTGTGAAGAATTCTCGCCTACTGAAATTGCGATGACTATTCGTTCCTATTATTCATCATTAATTCAATTTCTTGTAGAACGCCCTTTGTATTTTGAATGGAAAGACTATCTTTTTGTTCACGCTGGAGTAGATTTGTCAAAAAGTGATTGGAAACAGACGAACCCCTCTGACTTTCTTTGGATTAGAGAACCCTTTCACCGTGGGAATAATCATACAGGAAAAACGATCGTCTTTGGTCATACGATAACACCTTTATTGTATGGGGATATGCAAACAACAAAGCTATGGTTTTCCGATCAAAAAATTGGTATCGATGGTGGCGCTGTGTTTGGCGGTTCGGTTCATGGAGTCATTTTTGATTCAAATGGTATAGTACAAGATATTGAGTATCCGAACTTGACAGAGGGTTGGCAACCCGATTTTTAAGCTAAAACGTGGGTTTCTTAAATGAAATCCACGTTTTTTATGTTATACTTAAAGGCATGTGAAATGAAAGGTGTATCAAAATGACGCAAGAATTAGAAAAAGAGTTATTTTCTTTATTACAACAAGAATTACCACAATACCAACCTAGACAGTTACAAGCTGTATTAAACTTATTATCAGATAGTAACACTGTCCCGTTTATTGCACGATATCGTAAAGAAGCAACCGGTGGTCTGGATGAAGTTCAAATCAGAGAAATTGAAGAACGTCATCATTATCTAGAAAATTTAGAAAAAAGAAAAGAAGAAGTCCTTCGTTTAATCAATGAACAAGGAAAGTTAACTTCTGATTTAAAAAATAGCATTGTCAGAGCTAATAAGGTGCAACAAGTCGAAGATCTTTACCGTCCTTATAAGCAAAAGCGAAGGACAAAAGCGACCATTGCCAAAGAAAATGGTTTAGCGCCCTTAAGTCAATGGCTGTTGAGTTTCCCACAGCAAGACATCGAAAAAAAAGCTGAAACTTTTATTAATGATAATGTTTCTACAATAGAAGATGTTCTTTCTGGAGCTCACGAAATTATGGCAGAACAATTTGGAGATACAGCCAAATTTCGCAGCTGGGTTCGCGAAGAAATTTTTGAGAATGGCTTATTTGAAAGTCAGGTTAAAGACGCAGAAAAAGATGAAAAAAGCGTTTATGAGATGTACTATTCTTTTTCAGAACCTATCAAAAAAATCGTTTCACATCGGATTCTGGCTTGTAACCGTGGAGAAAAAGAAGGGATATTAACTATTTCTATTGAAAACGATGAAACAAAAGTCTTTGCTTATTTAAATCATCAATTGATAAAAGATGGAAACTCACCAGCTGTTCCTTTAATAGTAGCTGCTTACCAAGATGCTTATAAACGGTTCATAGGACCTGCGGTAAAACGAGAAATTCGTAATGAACTAACGCAAAAAGCGGATGAACAAGCCATTGCAATTTTCGGGGAAAACTTACGTAATTTGCTATTACAATCTCCTTTAAAAGGAAAAACCGTGATGGGATTTGATCCTGCTTATCGTACAGGTTGTAAATTAGCCATTTGTGATGCTACCGGAAAAGTACTAGCTATTGAGGTTATTTATCCTCATAAGCCAGCTTCTGAAGAAAAACGGAAAGCTGCAGATAATCAGTTTTGTCACCTTGTGGAAAAGTATCAAATTGATATGATTGCAATAGGCAATGGAACAGCTAGTCGTGAATCGGAACAATTTGTTGCTCGAAATCTTCAATCTGTTACACACGATGTTTTTTATGCTATAGTCAATGAGGCAGGGGCTTCGGTTTATTCAGCCAGTGAAATTGCTCGGGAAGAATTCCCTAATTTACAAGTTGAAGAACGTAGTGCAATTAGTATTGGCCGGCGACTCCAAGACCCGCTAGCTGAATTGGTAAAAATTGATCCCAAAGCTGTCGGTGTCGGTCAATATCAACATGATGTTTCACAAAAAAGACTGAATGAACAATTAAATTTTGTAGTAGAGACAGTTGTAAACCAAGTAGGGATTGATGTGAACACGGCAAGTCCTCAACTTTTGCAACATGTCGCTGGCTTAAATAAAACCACTGCTGGAAATATTGTTAGCTATCGAGAAGAAAACGGGGCATTTACTAAACGAACACAACTAAAAAAGGTTTCGCGTCTAGGACCTAAAGCTTATGAACAAGCGATTGGATTTTTACGAATTCCGAAAGCTCAAAATATTCTAGACAATACAGCTATACATCCAGAAAGCTACCCAGTAGCCAAAGAATTATTAAAAATCGTTCAGCTAGATTTGTCAGAAGTTGGAACCTCTCGTGCTCAAGAAAACCTAGAAAGTTTTTCTTTTTCCTTTCTTTCTGAACAATTGAATATTGGTTTCGAAACGTTAAAAGATATTATTAATGCTTTGATTCAACCTGGTCGAGATATGAGGGATAGCATGTCTGGTCCTCTGTTAAGAAAAGATGTTTTATCTATGGAAGATTTGCAAGCAGGCATGGAAATTAAAGGAACAGTGCGTAATGTTCTTGACTTTGGCGCTTTTGTAGATATTGGTGTTAAGCAAGATGGTTTGGTTCATATCTCCAAGTTAAGCCCAAAGTTTGTAAAAAAACCGAATGATATTGTTTCTGTGGGTGAAATTGTGACTGTTTGGATAGAACAAGTTGATTTACAAAAGGGGCGAATTAGTTTAACGATGATTGATCCAGGTGAATCGAAATGACCGAAGATGAATTACAGTCCTTAGTAGAAAGTGTTTCATGGCAATTCTTTAAAAAGCCATTTACACATCGAGCATCTTTCAACACTCGCTTACGAACTACTGGTGGCAGATATCATATGAAAGATCACCATTTAGACTTTAATCCTAAAATGGCTACTCTCAAACGTGAAACTTTTATTGGCGTTATTAAACATGAACTGTGCCATTACCATTTGCATATTGAAAATAAGGGGTATCAACATAAAGACGCTGATTTTAAAGAATTGTTGACAAAAACTGGGGGATTACGCTATGCTCCGAATGTTCAAACAAAACGAAAATTTCATGTTTATCAATGTCAAAATTGTCAATCCTTAATAACAAGGCAAAAAAAGATGAATACGCACCGTTTTGTTTGTGGTAAGTGTGGAGGCCGTTTGCACTATAGACACACCTATCAAAAAAATAAGTCGGAATAAAAATCCTTTGCTATTTTTACAAATTTATTAGATAATGTGTTGCAGTTTGATAATAAGTGCTTATTATCAAGTTTTCCGAGAAAAGAGGACAAATAATTATGGCAAAACAAGAAGAAAAAACTTATCACTTTGTAGGCATTAAAGGCTCAGGAATGAGCTCTTTAGCATTAATATTGCATGAACAAGGAAAACCAGTGCAAGGTTCTGATGTTGAAAAATATTTTTTCACTCAAGTTGGTTTAGAAAAAGCGGGCATACCGATCTATACTTTTGATGCGGATAATATTACTCAGGGCTTAACTGTTATAGCTGGAAATGCTTTTCCTGATGATCATAAAGAACTAGTTCGAGCTAGAGAAATGGGCTTAGATGTTATTCGCTATCATGATTTTATTGGACATTTGATCCAACATTTTACAAGTATTGCTGTGACAGGCTCCCATGGGAAAACAAGTACAACAGGGTTGTTAGCTCACGTGTTAAGTGGCATTATGCCTACTAGTTTTTTGATCGGCGATGGTACGGGGCATGGTCGTCCAGATGCTCAGTTTTTCGCCTTTGAAGCATGTGAATATCAACGTCATTTTCTAGCCTACCGTCCGGATTATGTTATTATGACAAACATTGATTTTGATCATCCAGATTATTTTAAAAGCATTGATGATGTGTTCTCTGCTTTTCAAACTATGGCTAAGCAAGTAAAAAAAGGGATCTTAGCTTTTGGAGATGACCCCTATTTGCAAAAACTGGAAGCAGATGTTCCTATTTATTATTATGGAGTAAATCAAGAAGACGATATTCGAGCTGAAAATATTACGCGTACGACAACTGGTTCTGCTTTTGATGTATATTTTCATGAGGACCTTATTGGTCATTTTGATTTACCAGCTTTTGGCCAACATAATATCAATAATGCTTTAGGTGCTATAGCAACTGCTCATTTAGAAGGTTTTAATATGCAAGATGTTGCTGAAGAAATGGGATCATTTTCCGGCGTAAAACGTCGGTTTAGTGAAAAGAAAGTTTCTGATATGGTTATTGTTGATGATTATGCGCATCATCCAGCTGAAATAAAAGCTACTATCGATGGGGCGCGTCAAAAATATCCGGATAAAGAAATTATTGCTGTTTTTCAGCCTCATACTTTCTCTCGAACCATTGCTTTAATGGATGATTTTGCTGAGGCTCTTAATCTAGCAGATAATGTTTATTTGTGTGATATATTTGGCTCTGCTCGTGAGCAAGATGGCGATGTAAAAATTGAAGATTTAGGTAATAAAATAACTAAGGGCGGCGAGATAATTCAAGAAGATAATGTTTCTCCTTTATTAGACCACAAAGATGCCGTAATCATTTTTATGGGTGCTGGAGATGTACAGAAATTTGAACGTAGTTATGAAAACCTATTAAGCAATACGACACGTAGCGTTTTGTAAATTTGCACATTTTTAAACATTTGATACAATAAGAAGAAATCATGAACATGGAGGCTAGTTGATTGGATATAGGAAAGCTGAATAAATTAGGAAAAACAATCAATGAAATTGAAGAAGGTCAGACAATGTCTGTAACTGAAGCAATTGAAGATGACCAGATTTTATTGTATTTAGGCTTAACTAACGATGCGAACCCTTTGTATGTCCAGCACGATTACGCACAAAAAACTGTTTATGAACAACCCATTGTTCCTTCTGTATTATTAATGGGCATAGTTACAAGTACAGTTTCAAAACATTTCCCTGGACCCGGATCACATATTGTTAATCTTTCAGTAAACTTTGTTGAAGCCGTGTACCATTATGAAATGTTAACTTTTTTATTTGAAGTGATTAAAGTCGATAAACATAAAGAAGATATGACACTTTCTGTAGAAGCAGTAAATACAGAGGGAAAACGGGTGTTAGATGCAGTTGTGATAGTTCAACCTCCTATGGTTTATAAAGAAGAAAGTGAGGATAACCATGAATAGTAACCCAGCGATTGAAGCAAAAGGTGTCAACCAATTTTATGCTAAAGTATATAGTATTTTTGCTTTAGGCTTAGGGATTAGTGCAGTTTCTGCATATATTGCGATGACAATATTTTTTGAACAAACGATTTCTTTTATAGATCGTTTTCCTTTGGGGCTTACAGGAATATGGCTAGTTGAAATTATTTTGGTCATTCTATTAAGCGCTAAAGCTCAGAAAAACCCATCATTAACGATTGCAGGTTTTATCGTTTATTCATTACTAAATGGAGTAGTTTTATCGATCACCTTATCTATGTATACGCCAGCATTAGTAGGTAGAGCATTTGCGACAGCAACAGCCACCTTTTTAGCAATGGCTTTATATGGTGCGGTAACAAAACGTGATTTAAGTGGAATTGGTCGAGCTGCAATTGGTTTGTTGATTGGTGTTATTGTTGCTACACTAATTAATTTCTTTTTACAAAGTTCAGCAGTTAATTACCTCTTGTCTTATTTAACTGTAGCAATCTTTTTAGGATTGACTGCTTATGATAATCAACAAATTCGCAATTTGTATTTTGCAACAGCCGGACAAGAAAATACAGGTCTTGCTGCTTTTATGGCCTTGCAGCTTTATCTTGATTTTATTAACTTGTTCTTATCGTTCTTACGTATTTTCTCTAGAAATTAATTTATACAATAACAAATAATTATAAAAAAGCGTCTCGATAAAGAAATCGGGTCGTTTTTTTGTTTTTTAGAAAGTGAGAAATGATCGCTTTGTTTTTGATACTTTGTTAAAATGAAAACATAGAATCTGAATGAGGAGACAAAAAATGGCAAAAAATAAATTATTATTGGTAGATGGTAATAGTGTTGCGTTTCGCGCATTCTATGCTCTTCACGGGTCCTTGGAAAACTTTAAAAACCCCAGTGGACTCCATACTAACGCAATTTATGCATTTAATTTAATGTTTGAAAATGTAATGGAAAAAGAAAATCCAACACATGTTTTAGTAGCATTTGACGCTGGAAAAACGACTTTCCGTAATGAAATGTATGAAGAATATAAAGGAGGAAGAGCAAAAACACCAGGAGAATTAAATGAACAACTTCCCTATATTCGTGAGTTGATTAATGGCTTAGGTATTTCTTATTATGAATTAAAAAACTACGAAGCTGACGACATTATTGGCACTTTAGCAAGTCAAGTAGATAAAAATCAATTTGATGTGACTGTACTTACTGGTGATCGCGATTTAACTCAATTAGCAACCAATAATATTAAAGTTGCTATTACTAAAAAAGGAGTTAGTGATACAGAAGACTATACTCCAGAACATATCGCTGAGAAATATGATGGATTAGAACCTAAACAAATCATTGATATGAAAGGCTTAGCTGGAGATGCTTCAGATAATATTCCAGGCGTAACCAAAGTTGGTGATAAAACAGCGATTAAATTATTGAATGAGTATGGTTCTGTGGAAAAAATTTATCAACACATTGATGATATGAAACAAAGTAAGATGAAAGACAATCTTATTAACAATAAAGATACAGCTTTGCTTTCTAAAAAGTTAGCAACAATTAATACTTCGGCCCCAGTAGATATTTCTATAGATTCATTAAAATATGAGGGAAGCCATTTGGAAAAATTAATTCCTTTTTATAAGGAAATGAATTTCCGTTCATTTTTAGACAATCTTGATGTGAATGAAGAAAATAACGACTTGGATGATATTTTATTTGAAGTAGTCAATGAGCCCACCGAAGACATGTTTACAGATGATATGGCTTTACACGTTGAAATGTTAGGGGAAAATTATCACGTAGAAGATATTGTAGGCGTAGCTTGGGGGAATGATGAGAAAATTTATGTTACCAATAGTGAAAGTATTTTTTCAAATGAAGCTTTTAAATCTTGGTTGTTAGATAAAAAAAGTCAAAAAAGAGTTTATAATGCCAAAAGCACCCAAGTAGCGTTAAATCGTTATATTGGATTACCTGAAGGCTTTTCTTTCGATGTATTGGTAGCAGCCTACTTACTAGATACAACTGATAATTCTGGGGATATCGAAGGAATTTGTGCACACTATGATTACCATGATATTCAATCCGATGAGGCTGTTTATGGTAAAGGAGCTAAAAAAGGTCTCCCAGAAGATGACGAAGTATTTTTTGCTCATTTGGCTCGAAAAATCAAAGCGATTCAGTGGCTTACGCCAAAGTTAGAAAAAGAACTTAGAGACAAAAAACAAATGGATTTGTATCGGGATATGGAAGCTCCGATTTCTTCTATTTTAGCTGAAATGGAGATTACAGGCATCACTGTTGACGCCAATCGCTTGAATAAAATGAAAGATGAATTTGCTCAAAGATTAAACGACATTGAAGAAAAGATTTTTGATCAAGCTGGAGAAAGGTTTAATATTAATTCACCTAAACAATTAGGACATATTTTGTTTGAGAAAATGGAATTACCTGTAATAAAAAAGACAAAAACAGGTTACTCGACAGCCGTTGATGTATTAGAACAGCTAAAAGACCAATCTCCAATGGTTGAAGATATCTTACAATATCGCCAAATTGCCAAAATCCAGTCCACCTATGTTGAAGGTTTATTAAAAGTTATTTTGCAAGATGGAAAAGTCCATACAAGGTATTTGCAAACTTTGACACAGACGGGACGTTTAAGCTCTGTTGATCCAAACTTACAAAATATTCCAATTCGTTTAGAAGAAGGACGAAAAATTCGACAAGCGTTTGTTCCTAGAAAACAAGATTGGGTGATTTATTCTTCTGATTATTCTCAGATTGAACTACGCGTTCTCGCACATGTTTCAAAAGACGAGCATTTGCAAGAAGCTTTTAATAAGAATCAAGATATTCATGCAAGTACAGCTATGAGAGTGTTTGATATTAGCCAACCAGAAGATGTAACACCTAATATACGTCGACAAGCAAAAGCAGTAAATTTTGGGATTGTTTATGGTATTTCTGATTTTGGTTTATCACAAAATTTGGGGATCTCTCGTAAGGAAGCCAAAAATTATATTGACACTTATTTTGAACGTTACCCAGGGGTAAAACAATATATGAATGATTCTGTAGCTCAAGCCAAAGAAAAAGGTTATGCTGAAACACTGTATAAGCGCCGACGTTATCTTGAAAGTATTAATTCTAGCAACTTTAATTTACGATCATTTGCGGAGCGAACAGCCATCAATTCTCCTATACAAGGTAGCGCAGCTGATATTTTAAAAATTGCGATGATTGAACTAGACAAACAGTTAAAAGAAAAACAATTCAAAGCATCGATGCTTTTACAAGTACATGACGAATTAGTTTTTGAAGTCCCACAGGATGAGTTAGAAACATTGGATCAATTAGTAAAAGGCGTTATGGAAAAAGCAGTGGAATTAGATGTCCCATTGATCACAGAAAGCAGCTGGGGAAAAACTTGGTATGATGCTAAATAAAGAAGGTGGACACGGTTGCCAGAATTACCTGAAGTAGAAACAGTAAGAAAAGGATTGCTTCATCTTGTCCAAGATAAGAGGATCAATGAAGTAATTGTTAGATGGCCTAAAATCGTTGAAGTACCAACAATAGATGAATTTTGTCAAAATCTAATAGGAGAACGAATTGAAACGGTCCAACGTAGAGGTAAGTTTCTTTTGTTTAAATTAACTCATTTTGACTTAATATCTCACTTACGCATGGAAGGAAAATATGAATATTTTCCTGAAGAAGAACTTTCACCAATTGATAAACATACGCACGTTATATTCAAATTTACAGATGGTAGCCAACTTCACTATAATGATGTGCGTAAATTTGGCCGTATGGTTTTAGTTGGGAAAAACCAAGGATTTCTTTATAAAGGAATTCAACAATTAGGTCCTGAACCTACAAGAGAAGATTTTGATTTAACGAAATTTATAACCAACTTGCAAAAGTCTACTTCACTGATAAAACCATTGTTGTTAAATCAAAAAGTTGTCGTTGGTTTAGGAAATATTTATACAGATGAAGCTTTATGGACAGCTAAGATTCATCCTCAACAACCTGCTTCTACGTTAACGCATAGACAAATAACAAAATTGCATCAATCTATTATTGAAATCTTGGCAAAAGCGGTTAATGCCGGTGGAACAACGGTTCGCAGTTATAAAAATGCTTTGGGTGAGGCTGGAGCTTTTCAAATGGGCTTAAATGTGTATGGAAAAATGAATGAACCATGTCCTCGCTGTGAGACACCGATTGTTAAGATAAAAGTAGGTCAAAGGGGCACACATTTTTGTCCTTACTGTCAGAAATTAAGGAGGAAGGTCTCATGAGTTTCATCCTCGGCATTACAGGGGGGATTGCTACAGGCAAAAGTACGGTTGTTGATCTTTTTAAGAAATACAATTTTCCAGTTATTGATGCTGATATTGTGGCAAGAGAGATCGTTGAGCCTGGTAAACCGGCCCTAAAAAAAATTGTGTCAAATTTTGGCGAAGACATATTGCTTACAGATGGCTCTTTAAATCGTCGAAGATTAGGTCAGATCATTTTTGCAGAACCAAAGAAAAGACAAAGATTGGATCAATTGCTTGCCCCCTTTCTACAAGATGCGATTATAAGCCAAATAGATACGGCAACAAATGATTCTTCCTTGGTTATTGCAGATATTCCTTTACTTTTTGAAGCAGGCTACGAGAAAGTTGTTGATCAAGTAGCGGTAGTATATATTCCTGAAAATTTACAAGTTGAACGTTTAATGAAAAGGGAGAACCTGACAGAAAAAGAAGCTCGTCAAAAAATTGCTAGTCAATTTTCGATTGAAAAGAAAAAAAGTCGGGCAGATATTATTTTTGACAATCAAAAGGAGTATTCTTCCATCTGTCAAAAAGTGACTTCTTGGTTAAAAGCTAACAAGTTTCTATGAAAGCTTAAAACTCTAGTGAAATCTAGAGTTTTTTTGTTCTTAAACTATTAGAATAAGACTATTTCGTGTTATAATTAAGAATAAGAATTTTACAAAAAATGATTGAACTTTCATGAAATAAACAGAAATGAGGTGAAGATTATGCATTGTCCAAAATGCCATCACCATAACTCCCGTGTGATTGATAGTCGTCAAACCGATGATGGACGAGCCATTAGAAGAAGAAGAGAATGTGAAAACTGTGGGCATCGTTTTACAACTTTTGAACGTATTGAAGAAGCCCCTCTTTTAGTTATTAAAAAAAACGGTGCACGAGAAGAGTTTAACCGTGAGAAAATTCTACGTGGACTCATTCGCTCTGCTGAGAAAAGACCAGTAGCAATGGAACAAATGGAACAAATTGTTGACCACATAGAAAGTAGAATACGTGAATTAGGAGAAAATGAAATTTCTTCTACTCAAATTGGCGAATATGTTATGGAAGACTTAAAAGACGTTGATGAAATTGCTTATATTCGTTTTGCTAGCGTTTATCGTCAATTTAAGGACATGTCTGTATTTTTAAAAGAATTGGAAGATATCGTCGGTAAGGCAAATGATTCACAAGAATAAAAAATAGGAGGGATACTTTTGTATAGTGCTTGGGACGAGGTACAGCCCAATCATATTTATCAAGTGACGAAAAGCTTTCCTCTGACAGAAGAAGGAGATAATGGGTTAATGTATCTTTATCAACCCATTATCGGACAAAAAGCACTTGCTTTATATTATGGTTTTTTAGGAGATAAAGATGATCTATTCGAAAATGAATTTGCTCATATCGATATGCTTGACGCATTGAATATGGGCTTACCTGATTTTTTAGAAGCCAGGAAACAATTAGAAGGTATGGGATTATTGTCTGTATTTGCTAAAGCAGATTCGGAATTTGGTAAAATGTTTCTTTATCGTTTGGAAGAACCGATTCATCCCCAAGCTTTTTTTCAAGATGAAACGTATAGTTTTTTATTATTAAATACAGTAGGTGAGCGTAAGTTCCGACAAATGGTTCGACGTTTTCAACCAGAAAAGCCAGATTTAACTGGCTATCAGGAGATTACTCGCGGTTTTCGAGAAGTTTATGGTGCTTTAGACGAACAAAGATTTAGTCGTAACGCCCAGCAACTAGAAAAAATTTCGCGTAACTATCAAGTTTCAGATTATAATCAACT
The DNA here is from genome assembly GCF_000423785.1 of Tetragenococcus muriaticus DSM 15685. Lineage (GTDB taxonomy): Bacteria > Bacillota > Bacilli > Lactobacillales > Enterococcaceae > Tetragenococcus > Tetragenococcus muriaticus. The sequence continues at coordinate 51,437 of NZ_AUIQ01000001.1, forward strand.
TCAATTGGATGAACAACAGATCGATTGGGACTTTCTGTTTGAACTGGCTCAACGAAAATTTATCGCTAAAGAAAACTTTGATGAAAAATTCAAACAACAATTAACTTTATATGCCAATCTATTCGGTTTTGATGAGATGAAGCTAGTTGAATTAATGACTGAAGCTGTTTCTTTAGTTGATGGAATGATCGATCAAAAAGCTTTAGATAAGACAATTCGACAACAAAAAACCGTAAAAAAGAAAAAAAATCAGCAGCCTACGTTGGACGAGCAAGATGATGATGAAGTCCGTCGTTTTAATACTTTGCGACAAACAGGCTTTTCTGAAAATGATATTCAACTAATTAAAATCGCACAAAACACTGCACCTATGGACTTTTTACAAGCAATAAAAAATGAAAAGCATAATTATGTGACCGACCAAGAGACTTGGACAATGAAAACATTGGTAGAACGTAGTCCATTACCAAATAGTGTCATTAATGTATTGGTTCACTATGTACTCGTTATTAAGAAAAATAGCTTTTTACAAGCAAATTTCATTAATCAAATTGCAACAAATTGGTCGGAATTAGAGATTATTAGTCCTGAACAAGCTATTAAACATGTGCGAAGTCTCGTAAAAGAGGCAAAAAATAAACCAAATAAGAAAACGAATTCGACTAGTAAAAAGAGTCAACCGGTTCGTAAAGAAACTTTACCTGATTGGGTAGATAACCCTACGGAGGAAGTAGAAGACCCAGAAGTACAAGAAGAAATTAACCAAAAGCTTCAAGACTACCTGAAACGCAAAGAAGGTGAAAACTAATGGAAGATGTCAGTAAAAATTTAAATAAATTAATGAACCAAAAGGATTACCGAACGCGTTTTTCAGAAATGATGGCCGAGGTATTAAAAGATCAAGAGGTACAAAATTTTTTGGATGAACATAAGGATGAATTATCATCAGAAGATATTGAACGAAGTTATGCTAAATTGTATGAATTTGTTCAAGAAAGGCGAAAATTTGAATTAAATGATCCAAGCATGATTGCACCAGGGTATGAACCGCAATTAATTTTGAACTTTCATTCGGTAGATGTTACTTATATTCCAACCCAAGAGTTAATAGCGAAACAAGAACAAGAAGAAATTCGTAATCGTATCCAGGCTTTAAGTATGCCTAAAGATATACAAGAAGCTCGTATGGAAAACTACGAAGGAACAACGGGACGTGCCAAAGCCTTTATAAGTGCAATGGATTTTATTAATGCGTATAAAGACGCGCCCGATTCTTTTCATAAAGGCCTTTTTTTAGTAGGTAGTTTTGGTGTTGGAAAAACTTATCTACTTGGTGCTATTGCTAGAGATTTAGCTGAAGCAGGATATACCTCAACGCTTCTTCACTTTCCTTCATTTGCAGTAGATATGAAACAATCGATTAAAAAAGATGAAGTCGGTGAAAAACTGGACGCGGTTAAAAGTGCCTCTATTTTGATGTTAGACGATATAGGTGCTGATTCAATGAGTAGTTGGATTCGAGACGATATTTTTGGTGTAATTTTACAGTATCGTATGCAAGAACAATTGCCAACGTTCTTTAGCTCCAATTTCACCATGAGTGAGTTAGAACAACACCTATCAGTGACACAAAGAGGAGAGGAAGAGCCCTTAAAAGCGAAACGTTTATTAGAACGTATTCGTTATTTAACACAAGAGGTTCAACTGACTGGTAGAAATCGCAGAAACACTTAAATTTGAAACTCTCTCAATGAAGTTTTGAATTTGTTAGTTTTCACTTTAAAAGAAGGGGAGAAAAACGTTTGAACGCTCATATGTTATCTACGCGCTTAGCTCAGATTGCTTCTTTTGTTCCGGAGCAAGCGCGTTTAGCTGATATTGGTTCTGATCATGCTTATTTACCTGTATATTTAGCTTCTACTGGAAAGATTGATTTTGCTATTGCTGGAGAAATTGCTCAAGGGCCTTTACAAGCAGCTACAAGCCAAATAAAAAAATATGGGTTTACTCATACGATTATTCCACGTTTAGCAGATGGACTAGCAGCTATCCAAGCAGAAGATCAAATCGACACGATTATTATTGCCGGCATGGGTGGCCTTTTGACCAAAAGGATTCTGACAGAAGGACAAGCAGAAGGTATTTTGACCAATAAAGAACGTTTAATCTTACAACCCAATAACCACGAACAACTGTTACGACATTGGTTAGCAACAAACTATTATCAAATTTATGACGAAGAAATTATTGAAGATCATGACAAGATATATGAAATTATCGCGGCTTTCCCTCAAAAGAAACATGAATATACGTTAAAAGAGCTTTATTTTGGGCCTATTTTAATGGAGAAAAAATCAGTTGTTTTTCAAAAAAAATGGCAAAAAATTTTGCAAACAAAGCAAAAAATTCTAATAAATTTAAAAAATGCACAATATCCACCTGCAGATAAAATTGACAAAATAAAAAAAGAAATAACCTGGATTAAGGAGGTGTTGGAATGAGTCTTGAGGCAAAAGAATTTATTACGAAATTTGAATCTTTTTGCCCACTTTGGTTAGCTGAACAAGGGGATCCTTGTGGTTTACATATTGGAAGTTTAGATAAAAAGATTGATCGGGTCATGATGACTTTAGACGTACGACCAGAAGTAGTGAGTGAGGCTATCGAAAAAGATATTGATTTAATCGTGGCTAAACACCCTCCCATTTTTCGCCCGGTGGACCGTTTAGTTGCAGATGATCCACAAACAAAGATGTATATTGATTTAGTAAAACATGATATTGCAGTATATGCTGCTCACACGAATATGGATATCATTTGGGGTGGGTTAAATGATTGGTTTTGTGAAATGTTAGGAATCAAAGAATCTCATTATCTTGTTAAGACCCATGAAGCACGTCTCAAAAAATTAGCTGTGTATATGCCTAGTGATAATGGTAAACAAATGCGAGAAGCTTTAGCTAAAACGGGAGCTGGAACGCAAGGAAATTATCGCAATACAAGTTATTCTTTAACAGGCGTGGGGCGTTTTACTCCTAATAAAAAAGCCAATCCGACAATTGGTACACAGGACCAAGAAGAACAAGTACAAGAAACTCGAATCGAGGTTGTTTTTCCCGAGACTTTACAAGAAAAGGTTTTACAAGCGATGTATCAAGCGCATCCTTATGAAGAACCTGCTTATGATATTTTACCTTTAGATAATTTTCCACAGTCATTTGGCTTGGGACGAGTAGGATATTTAGATAGCCCCACTCATATAGAAGATTTTGTGCAAAAAGTTAAAAAAAGCTTTCAGCTTGATGGATTACGTTTAATTCAGCCTAAAGAGGTAAAACAGACAGTGCAGAAAATAGCTATTTGCGGCGGTTCTGGAGGGAAATTTTATTCAGATGCGCTAAAAAAAGAAGCCGATGTTTATATCACTGGAGATATTTCTTATCATACAGCTCACGATATGCAAGCGAATGGATTAACAGTTATTGACCCTGGCCATAATATTGAAGCTGTTTGTATAAAACAATTTATAGAAAAAATGGAAGAGTGGAAAAAAGAAGAAGAATGGGATGTTGAGTTTCTTCCTTCTACAGTAAACACCAATCCATTTCAATTTAGATAGAGGAGTTAGATTATGTACGAAAATTTATTACCACGCTTTTTGCGTTACGTTAAAACGCAAACACGTTCAAATCCAGAAAGTACTACGACACCTTCAACTCAAACTCAAGTGGATTTTGCTCATTCATTACAACAAGAGCTCGAGGACTTGGGACTCGAAGATATTCATTACGATTCGAATAGCGGTTATGTTGTTGCAACATTACCAAGAAACACTACAAAAGAAGTGCCAAGTATTGGGTTCATTGCTCACATGGATACTGCTGATTTTAATGCGGAAAATGTTCAACCACAAATTTTTGAAAATTACGATGGTCATTCTGAAATCCAACTGGACAAACAAGGAATGTATACATTAAATCCTAGTGAATTTCCTAATTTAAAAAACTATCAAGGAGAAACCTTGATCACAACAGATGGTTCTACTCTTTTAGGGGCGGATGATAAAGCAGGGATTGCTGAAATTATGACAGCGATGGAAATTTTATTAAACCAACCAGAAATTTTGCATGGAGACATAAAAGTAGCTTTTGGGCCAGATGAAGAAATTGGTGTAGGGGCTGATAAATTCGATGTAGCCGACTTTAACGTTGATTTTGCTTATACTATGGATGGTGGCCCCCTTGGTGAATTAGAGTATGAAACTTTTAATGCAGCACAAGCAGAAATTCATATTCAAGGAAAGAATGTCCATCCTGGAACAGCCAAAGATATTATGATTAATGCTTTGCAATTAGCGATTGACTTTCATAACCAATTACCTGCCGATGAGGTCCCTGAAAAGACAGAGGGGACTCAAGGTTTTTATCATTTGATGGACTTCAATGGAAATCCGGAAGAAGCTCAATTGACTTATATCATTCGTGACCACGATCATGAAAAATTTGAGCAACGAAAAGAGCAAATGATGCAAATACAAAACAAGCTGAATGAACAGTTCCAGCAACAGCGTGTTTTTGTCAATATGTATGATCAATATTATAATATGAAAGAAGTTATAGCCAAAGATATGACTAGCGTTGAATTAGCTAAAAATGCCATGCTTGATTTAGCGATTGCTCCTATTATAGCGCCTGTACGTGGTGGCACTGATGGATCTAAGATTTCTTATATGGGGCTTCCTACGCCTAATATCTTTGCTGGGGCAGAAAATATGCACGGACGCTTTGAGTACGTTTCATTACAAACGATGGAAAAAGCTGCCGCATTAATTGTTAAAATTGCTGAATTAAATGCCAAATAAAATAAAAGTGAGGAAGTAGCATTGAACTTCCTCTTCTTTTTTCTATCGATTCATTAAGTTGTACACTAGAGGAGAAATTGATGAAAAGAAATGCCAAATGGAAAATCATACTAAATTTAGTTTTGCTTCTTGTTATTTTGGGCATCATGTTTTATTTTGTTCAAAATTCAATGCGCGCTATTTTTATTGAATTAAAAGAAACCAACTTCATCTTATTAGCTGGTGTCCTTTTTTTAGGGCTCTTACACCAATTTTTTGAAGGATGTGGGATCAAAGAAACCGTACGAGGTTTTGCTCCTAAATTTACAATCTTTGATGGTATGATGACTTCGTTTTATATTGCTTTTTATCGAATAATTACTTTTGGGGCAGGAACGTTACTTGCAGAAATTGGGTTTTATAAGAAGAAAGGAATAAAAATTAGCCAAGGTGTGGGTGCTTCAACATTGCATATGGTAAGTTACAAAACAGCGATTATCACTTACGCCATTTTAAACTTTATTTTTTACTTTACCTCTATGTTAAATCAGCGCCCTGAAATGATTGGTATGATTTTAGTCGGGATGGTGTTAACTTCATTGTTAATCATTACGCTAGTGCTTTTATCACTTAGCTTAAATATACAGGTAGCTGTATTATTGTTTTGCAATCGATTTGTGCGTAATGAAAAATTGCGTTACTATATTGACCAAGCAAATTTACAAATCAATGCTTTGCATCAAGCTATGCAATCCGTGTTAGATGATAAAGCATCTTTGTTTAAAATTTATCTACTTAATTTGTTAAAAGTAGGAGCTTGGTATGTTATACCTTTTGTTTGCTTACAGGAAGAAGCCAATAACATTAATTTCTTCTTAGCTTTTGCTCTTATTAGCTTTACTTTAGTTTTATCAGGTGTCATTCCGTCTCCAGCTGGTATTGGTTCTTTTGATTTTGTTTATTTGTTTATGTTCCAACCTGTAGTCGGAACAGTCAATGCAGTTTCCTCTTTATTATTATATCGCTTTGCTAGTTTTGTTCTGCCATTTTTATTAGGCTTTTTGGTCTTTCTCAAAGAACGCAGGAAAGTCATTACAGATGGTATTGAAGAAATCTCTCAACCATAGTTTTTATTAACACGTAAGCTAAATAATTTTACTTACGTGTATTTTTATAAATAAAAGGAAAATTTTATTTCTTTATCTTTGACCAATTTTGACCAATGAGTTATACTATTTATTGTAAGATAAAAAGTTAAATTCACCTTTTTGAGGGGGAAGACAAATGAATATTGAAAAAATGACAACAACATTACAAAATGTCATTGCTCAAGCACAGCAAATTGCTGTAACTAGACGACAACAAGAAATTGATATTGCTCACTTATGGAAAATATTTTTACAACCAAACCAATTTGCTCGAAATTTTTATAAAGAGCTAAATGTTGATCTTGAAGCATTTGAACGTGAGATAGATCAAACCATTGACAGTTTACCAAGTATTGAAGGTGGAAATGTTCAGTATGGACAAAATATTAGTCAAAATTTATATCATTTATTGAATCAAGCTGACCAATTAGCTGAAAATTATAAGGATGAATTTTTATCTACTGAAGTTGTATTACTAGCATTGATGAAGTTAAAAAATTATCGATTAACAAAATTTTTGAAAAATCAAGGAGTCATGGAAAAGCAAGTACGCGAAGCAATTGAAAATATGCGACAAGGAGAGCGTGTAACCTCACAAAATCAGGAAGAACAATATGAAGCCCTCGAAAAATATGGCGTTGATTTAGTTCAAGAAGTTAAAAATGGGAAGATGGATCCTATTATTGGACGAGATGAAGAAATTCGTGATGTAATACGGATCTTATCACGCAAAACAAAAAATAATCCTGTATTAATCGGTGAACCTGGTGTTGGTAAAACAGCGATTGTTGAAGGACTGGCTCAACGAATCGTGAAAAAAGATGTACCGGAAAATTTAAAAGATAAAACTGTTTTTTCTTTGGATATGGGGGCCTTAATTGCAGGGGCTAAATATCGTGGGGAATTTGAAGAACGGTTAAAAGCTGTGTTAAAAGAAGTAAAAAAAGCCGAAGGTCGCATTATTTTGTTTATTGATGAAATTCATAACATCGTAGGTGCAGGTAAGACAGAAGGCAGTATGGATGCAGGTAACTTATTAAAACCTATGTTAGCTCGAGGCGAGCTACACATGATTGGTGCAACGACTTTAGACGAATATAGAGAAAACATTGAAAAAGATAAAGCTTTAGAACGTCGTTTGCAAAAAGTTATGGTACAAGAACCTACGTTAGAAGATACGATTTCTATTTTACGTGGGTTAAAAGAACGTTTCGAAATTCATCACGGAGTAAATATACATGATAATGCTTTAGTTGCTGCGGCTACGCTATCTGACCGTTATATTACGGATCGTTATTTACCAGATAAAGCTATTGATTTAGTCGATGAAGCTTGTGCAAATATTCGAGTAGAAATGAATTCTATGCCTACTGAATTAGATCAAGTAACAAGACGTTTAATGCAATTAGAAATCGAAGAAGCCGCTTTGAAAAAAGAAAGCGATGATGCTTCTAAAAAACGTTTAGAAAGCTTACAAGAAGAACTAGCTGAATTACGTGAAGAAGTTAACTCGATGAAGTTGCAATGGGAAACAGAAAAAGAAGAAGTCAATGCAGTATCTAATAAGCGAGCAGAAATCGATAAAGCTAAGCATGAATTAGAAGATGCGGAAAATAATTATGATCTAGAACGAGCTGCTAAATTGCGTCATGGAACTGTACCTCAATTGGAAAAAGAACTAAAAGAACTAGAAAATAAAGAAGATCCTTCTGTATTAAAGATGGTTCAAGAATCAGTTACGGCAAATGAGATCGCAGTAGTTGTAGGACGCTTGACAGGGATCCCAGTAACAAAACTAGTCGAAGGCGAACGAGACAAACTTCTTAAGCTCAACGAAACTTTGCACAAACGCGTCATTGGACAAGATGAAGCTGTTAATGCAGTAAGTGATGCAGTTATCCGTTCTCGCGCAGGGTTGCAAAACCCTAATCGTCCATTAGGATCATTTCTGTTTTTAGGACCTACTGGTGTAGGGAAAACTGAACTAGCAAAAGCTTTAGCCGAAAATCTTTTTGACTCAGAAGACCATATGGTGCGTATTGATATGAGTGAGTACATGGAAAAACATACAGTCTCTCGTTTAGTAGGAGCACCTCCTGGTTATGTCGGCTATGAAGAAGGAGGTCAATTGACAGAGGCTGTAAGACGTAATCCATATACAATCATTTTATTAGATGAAATTGAAAAAGCTCATTCTGATGTTTTTAATATTTTGCTACAGGTATTAGACGATGGTCGTTTAACAGATTCAAAGGGACGTATGGTTAACTTTAAAAATACTGTCTTAATTATGACTAGTAACACTGGCTCTCAAGTGCTATTAGATGGAGTATCTGAACAAGGAGAAATCTCAGCAGAAGCAAAAGATCAAGTTATGAGTCTGTTAAGAACTGAATTTAAACCAGAATTTCTTAATCGAATTGATGATACGATTCTTTTTACACCGTTAAGTGTAAACGATATGAAAGGGATTGTTGAAAAGATCATTGGAGAACTATCACAACGATTAGAACAACAAGAGGTTTTTCTGGAAATATCAGATGAAGCCAAAAGTTGGATTGCCAAAAATGCTTATGAACCTGCTTACGGTGCAAGACCGCTGCGTCGCTTTATTACCCGTGAAGTAGAAACACCTTTAGCTAAAGAGATTGTTTCTGGTCGCGTTATGCCAAAAACGAAAGTGCTTATTGAATTATTTGATAATCGTTTAGTTTTCCAAAACGAAACTGTAGAAGAACAAGCCTTAAGTTAAGAACAAATGTAAAAACCGTCTATCAACTTTTGGTAGACGGTTTTTTGGTTACAAACGTTGCTTTATACGGAAGTGATTATTAAATGAGTAGCTCTTTTTTATCGATCTTATAATAAAAATTTAATTCTGGCATACGCAATTCCCACTGTAAGAAGCCTTATGTCTGGAACAGCGACTACTGTTGAGATTATAGAAGGGGAGAGTGCGTGCATTTTATTTATCATAGTTTTTGCTCCTCTAACTATTTACCTTTATTTTTCTCAAAAAGTAGAAAGTAAATGCTAAAAAGAGAAGTAAATATTAAAGACAGGGAGTAAAATTGTAATTAACCATTGTCTATTGGAAATATTAAAACGCCATGGAAATTTTACTTCCATGGCGTATAGTCTTTATATAATTTTATGACTCGGTTTCTTCAAAATCATCTAACCAATTCATCGTAATGATTTTTAGAATTGCCGCAATTGGTACTGCCAAAAACATGCCTAAAACACCAAAATAAGCTCCGCCTACTGTAATAGATATGATGATAATAATCGGATTCAGATCCAAGGCTCCGCCCATAATTCTTGGTCCAATAATGTTTCCATCGATTTGTTGTAAGATAAGTAATGAAATTAATGCTGTTAATGCTAATTGAAAGTCTGCACTAAAGAACGTAATGATTGTTATTACGATCGAGGCAAAAATGGAACCAAAATAAGGAATCATATTACAAATACCAGTTAAAATACCTAATGTTAACGCAAAGGGAACATACAAAGCGTAAAGAATAACTGAGGCAAGAATTCCTATAACACAAGCGTCTAAAAACCGGGAACTGATAAACTTATAAAAGATGGTATGTGTCGCAGATAACCATTTTTTACTGCTTATATAAATGTTTTCCGATAGAGTTTTTTGCCCTAATTTATCGATAAATGATAAAATTCCATCCTTAAAGACTAAAGCATAAACGGAAATAATAAGTGTCAAAAAGCAATTAAGGACAAAAGAAGAAAGACTTCTAGTGATTACACCCAATGAAGTAAGGGCTTGTGTCCATTGCTGTAATAAATTTTCTGGAGAAAAGTCTGATGTTAAGTTTTGTAAAAATTCTTCTAGATTTAAGGACTCAAAAACTCCTTCGTACTCTAGTCTTGTAATTAGATCCATCAAATAATTATAAAATTGTGGTAGCAAGCCAAGTAGGTCGATCAAATTGTTAATAATCAAAGGAACTACGTAGTTTAATACCAAGAAAAATAGATAGAAGATGATTAAGTATAGAATTAAAACACTTATCCCCCGACTATGTTTAGTTATAAAAGAAATCTGAGTTTTTAGCAAGAGATTTTCCAGGCGCTTTTGTGCGCCGTTTAGAAGATAAGCAAAAATGAAACCAGTAATAAAAGGAGATAAAATGTTTAATAAATTAGCCAAACTATCGGATATCACTTGATAATTTGTAATTAATTTATAACCAATAATTATTGCCATTACAAATAAAAAACGTGTAAACCAATAATTCCAGTCAATTTTTATTTTTTGCAATCCATGCACCTCGCTTCAATTGTTCCTGTTATTTTGGTCTCTCTTCATATCATAAATGAAAGAAAGGGAAAAAGAAACAATGAATTAAAAATAAATCATTGTTCTAATATGTATCACTCAACATCAAACCAGTTGCGATGCTGAGTCATTTCTATATGTTTGATTTTATCATAGGCTACAAAATTCTTTTCAATAAATAAACCTTCTTCGTTATAACCTTGTATTTTACCAAGAATATCTGGAGAGTAGTGATAATCTACAAGTTGGTTGGTTTGAACTGTAACGGATTTATCTTTGATCAGTGCTTTTTCTATTACCAGGGAGACTTCTTGCTCACTCATCTCCCTTTTTTCTTCTATTTCATCAGAATCACTTTTTAGAAAATTACGATCAATTTGCGCTGTATGTTCTGATAAGTAAAATCCCATCCATTTTAATCTTTTACGGTCCTGGTAAGGGTGTAGTGTACTCATATTTATCACTTCCTTTATCTATATTATACGAACAAAAGTTCGAAAAAGAAAGAGAACATTTTTTAAATTTAGAATTAACTAGAAAGAAGGTGAAAAAGATAAACATAATATCTTTTTCACCTTTTTTAGTGTTAATTTTCATCATCGTCTATTTTAAGCACAGCTAGAAAAGCTTCTTGAGGGACTTCGATTGATCCAACTTGTTTCATTCGTTTTTTTCCTTCTTTTTGCTTTTCTAATAATTTTCGTTTACGAGAAACATCACCGCCATAACATTTAGCAAGGACGTTTTTACGTAATGCTTTGATATCAGAACGAGCTACAATTTTTTGGCCAACTGTTGCTTGTACAGGCACTTCATATTGTTGCCGTGGAATAAGATTTTTTAGCTTTTCAACGATGGCTTTCCCACGTTCATAAGCAAATTCACGATGGACTATAAAACTTAATGCATCAATTTTGTCTCCGTTTAGCAAAATATCCATTTTTACAAGGTTACTTGTACGATAACCGGTCATTTCATAATCTAAGGAGGCATATCCTTTTGTATTTGATTTTAGTTTATCAAAGAAATCAAACACAATCTCTGAAAGGGGGATATTATAGATGACATTCACTCGGTAATCATCCAAGTAATTCATTGTGACAAAGTCACCGCGCTTTCGTTGGCATAATTCCATAACTGGTCCAACGAAATCATTAGGTACCATGATTTCCGCCTTTACAAAGGGTTCTTCCACACTTTCAATATAAGTAGATTCAGGGAATTCAGCTGGATTATCTACATCAATCTCAGTATCATCCGTTTTTGTAATATGATAAACCACAGAAGGAGCGGTTGTAATCAAATCTAAATTCGCTTCTCTTTCTAGACGTTCTTGTACTACGTCCATATGAAGCATTCCTAAAAATCCACAACGAAAACCAAATCCTAAAGCTTGCGAAGCTTCTGTTTCAAATTGTAAAGCTGCATCATTTAATTGCAATTTTTCTAAAGCCTCACGTAAATCATTATAGCGGGAAGCATCTACAGGATACATTCCGCAAAAGACCATGGGATTTTTTTGCTTATAGCCAGGTAAAGGCTCAGGTGCTGGATTGTCTGCTAAAGTAATCGTATCTCCAACACGAGTATCTTGTACTGTTTTGATAGCAGCCGTCATATAACCAACTTCGCCTACCATTAAGTAATCGCGGGCGATAGCTTTAGGGGAAAAGATACCAATTTCACTTACCTCAAATATTTTGCCATTATTCATTAATTGGATACGGTCTCCAGGATGGACGACACCATCGATAATACGTATACTCAAAACAACTCCCCGGTACACATCATAAACGGAATCAAAAATCAACGCTTTTAAAGGAGCGTTAATATCTCCAGCTGGGGCAGGGACGGTGTGAACTACCTGCTCTAAAATTTCTTCGATACCTAAACCAGATTTTGCACTAGCCAAAACAGCTTGGCTTGCATCAATACCAATGACGTCTTCGATTTCTTGTTTCACGCGTTCGGGATCAGCAGCTGGGAGGTCAACTTTATTAATAACAGGTAAAATTTCTAAATTATTATCGACAGCTAGATAAACGTTCGCTAATGTTTGAGCTTCGATACCTTGAGCAGCATCTACAATTAAAATAGCTCCTTCACAAGCTGCCAAGCTACGTGACACTTCGTAAGAAAAATCGACATGTCCAGGTGTGTCGATCAAATGAAATAGGTAAGTTTGTCCGTCATTTGCTGTATATTTTAGCTCAACGGTATTTAATTTGATTGTTATACCACGTTCTCTTTCTAAATCCATTGAATCTAATAACTGATCTTGCATTTCTCTTGAAGTGACGGTATGTGTCTGTTCTAAAATTCGATCGGCTAAAGTGGACTTTCCGTGGTCGATATGAGCGATGATTGAAAAATTACGAATCATCTTTTGTCGTTGTTTCATCTCTTCTAAATTATCCATGAAATCATTCCTCGTTTCTTTTGCTTCAGCTTACTTATTATACCAATCAAAAAGAAAGAATAAAAGCGATTTGAAAGAATCACTTAAAGTATAAGGGAATTTTTACTAGTAATTACTTTATGGATTTGATAGAGTAGATGTGATTATTTGAAGTTTAATTCATATGGAGGAGGGATCGAATGAATATTTATTTTGCAGCACCAATGTTTGCTAAAAGTGAGCAAATTTATAATTCTTATTTAGTTGAAAAAATACGGAAACAATATCCACAGTTAAAAATTTATTTACCCCAAGAAAACGATACAATTAACGATAAAGCAGCTTATGCAGATAGTAAAATGATTGCTTTAGCAGATACTAAAAAAGTGGAAGAGAGCCAATTGATGATTGCCTTACTAGATGGTGTTACCATTGATAGTGGCGTAGCTTCAGAAATAGGGATTGCTTATGCCAATCATATTCCGATTTTAGGATTGTATACAGATTCCAGACAACAAGGTGCTGATAACCAGCAAAAGTTGGAAGCTCTTGGAACGGTAGCCGAAAATCAGTTTCACTATTTGAATTTGTATACGGTAGGATTAATTAAGTTAAACGGACAAGTTTATCCTTCAGAAGAGGCGCTTTTAGAAGGAATCCAGCAATTTGTCACTCAGGGTAAAGTCGATGAATAGCTATATAAAATGGCAGCGGAGATTCGTTTTATTTGGTTTCTTGACGCTAGTCATTATTATCTGGGAATAATTTATGGGACTTGCTTTAGCGATAAGGACTTTTATTAAAATCGTTGGTGCAGCTGGCATTTTACTCATTTATGCACCAGATTTTTTAAATAAAATTTTTCATTTAAAATTCGCTAACTTTATTGTCTATTTTTATTGGTTTTTCTTATGGCTGGCTATTTTTCTGGGAACTTGTTTACACTTCATGTCGCTTATTCCATTATGGGATAAGTTATTACATTTGATCAGTCCTATGATTTTGACGGCTATTGGGTATGGGATAATAAGTGAATTTCGAAAAGAAAAAAATTTAACATTATTATCGTCTTGGCTCTTTCTTATTTTTGGATTTTCCTTTGCTGGTGTATGTGGCGTTTTTTGGGAGTTTTGGGAATGGAATGGGGATACATTATTTGATATGAATTTACAACGATACAAAGAAAACAGGGTGCCTCTTGCAGGACAACAAGCCTTACAAGACACTATGGGCGATTTATTGATTAATAGTGTAGGTGCATTCATTTTTAGTATTTTTGCTTGGTATAAAAGTCGTAACAATCCGACCTATTTTCTAAAATTTCGGATTGAATTTCTGAGTGAAGGGGACTCGTAGTTAATATGAAACAACGTGACTCGTTTTTTTCGACTTATGAATTGGCCTATTTGGCGATGATCATAGCTACTTGTACAGTAGGTAGACTGTTGTTTCAATTCTTACCCAATATTCAGCCGATGACGGCCATTTTTTTAATCCTTACATTACATTTAGGGGTCTTCCGTGGACTTCTTGTTAATATTTTATCTGTATTAATTACCAATATTTATTTAGGAATGGGCATTTGGACGATTGCTCAAATACTTTCTTTTGCAGTCATTATTTGTTTAATGGCTCTTTTTAGCCGAGCTTCCTCTCTGTTTCGTCAAAGTCTACTTTTGCAAGTAATTTTTAGCATTTGTGCTGGTTTTTTGTATGGTTTTATTATGGCTTGTGTAGACGTAACAATCTACGGCATTCCTCAATTTTGGCCTTATTATCTTTCTGGTTTTTCCTTTGATTTTTTGCATGCTATAGGAAATGGTGGTTTTTATTTAATTTTAAGTCCCATTTTTCGACGACTATTTTTAAAAATTATAAAAAAAGAAGGACATGTGACATAAATAAACATTTATATTACATGTCTTTCTTACGTGTTTCGAGCATCATGATTGTTTCTTTCAGTTCTTGTAAAACATCTGTATCTGTTTCTTTTTCTTGTAGTTCATAAAGTAGGTCAATCGCTTGATCCGGTTGCTTTTTGGTTAACTCACCAATGGACCAAACGGCAGTGCCGCGAATCACTGGACGAGGGTCTTCCAAACATTGAAAAATCTTAACCAAACTTTCGCGGCCGCCTAAATTAGCTAAAGCGATAAGCGCATTTCGCTGCAGTGGTTTTTTCCCACGCCAAAAACCTGACAAATGGCTAAACTGTTTTTTGAATTCTTTATTAGACATGGATAACATAGGCGCTAATTTAGGACGTACTTCTTCTACCGAAGATTCCATCTCTTGGTGAAAATGGAAATCTTTCCCTTGATTATATGGACATACAAGTTGACAAATATCGCAACCGTAAATGACGTTATGCATTTGCTTACGATATTTTTTAGGCATCATGCCTTTAGTTTGTGTCTGGTAGGAGAGGCACTTTTGCGCATCCATCTTACCATCGCCTAATAATGCGCCAGTCGGACATTGAGTTATACAACGAGTACAGTCACCACAGGCAAAAGCTTTTGGCGTATCAGGCTCAAATTGAATGTTAGTAATGATTTCGCCCAAATAAACAAATGACCCATATTCTTCAGTAATTAATAAGCCATTTCTACCGATAAAACCTAGACCTGCACGTTGAGCCACAGCAACATCCACTAACTCGCCCGTATCAACCTGGGGCGCAAAACGCCAAGTTGAAGCTTCACTTGCATCTTGAGCTTCTTTTTTTATAAACTCGATTAATTTAGTTAAACGATCATTTAAAATATCATGATAATCTATTCCCCAAGAAGCGCGGGCAAATTGTCCACGCTTTTCATCTCTAGGAACTTTTTCATGGATTTTTGTCGGATAAGCTAAAGCGATAGCGATAATACTTTGTGGATTATCAAAGGTTAACTCTGGGTATAAACGCTCGTCGATATTCGGATGTTCAAAGCCAGAAGTATGACCAGCCGCTTTTTGCGCAACTAAGGAGTCTTTAAGCTCGTCAAAAGGTTCAGCAGTGGTGAAACCAATTTTATCAATGCCCAATTGTTTACTTTTTGTGATAATTCTTTCTTTCAAACTTGGCAATCATCCCACCACCTTAGCTGTTTATTCAATTCTACTATACCATAATTCAAAAAATAAGAATATATATGTTTAATTAGGCTACTTTATGATATATTAAAGGGAAATAAAAAAAGAGGAGACAAATCATGGCTTTACTTTATAAAAGCACACGAGACCCTGAAAACGTGGTTTCAGCTTCACAAGCAATTTTGCAAGGTCTAGCAATAGATGGCGGTTTATACGTTCCTACAGAAATCCCTAAGGCAGATTTGGATTTTGCTAAATTAGCAAGACTAAGTTACCAAGAAATTGCTGTGCAAATTATGCAGTTATTTTTACCAGATTTTAGCCAAGAAGAATTAAGAGACTGTATCGAGCAAGCTTATGACCAAAAGTTTGAAGATGAAACTATTACGCCTTTAGTTAAAGTAGGAAAACAATATTATCTAGAATTATTTCATGGTCCCACTTTAGCCTTTAAAGACGTTGCTCTGTCCATTTTGCCGTATTTGATGAAAAAAGCGGCACAAAAAAATCATTGGGATCAAGAAATTGTTATTTTAACTGCGACTTCAGGAGATACTGGTAAATCGGCTATGGAAGGTTTTGCCAATGTAGAAAATACGCAAATTATTGTTTTTTATCCAGAAAATGGCGTAAGTCCTATTCAAAAAAGACAGATGCTTACTCAAAAAGGGAAAAATACATCTGTCGCTGCGATTGAAGGGAATTTCGATGATGCTCAAACAAAGGTAAAACAACTCTTTAATGATGAAAACTTACGAGCTAAAATGGCACGAAATAACAAAGTGTTTTCTTCTGCAAATTCGATTAATATTGGACGCTTAGTCCCTCAGATTGTGTATTATGTTTACGCTTATAGCAGGCTCGTAAAATCAGGAGAAATTAAAAACGGTGAAGAAATAAATGTCTCTGTTCCTACAGGAAACTTTGGAAATATTTTGGCTGGATTTTATGCTAAAAAAATTGGTGTGCCCATTCGTCATTTAATTTGTGCTTCTAACCAAAATAATGTATTGACTGATTTTTTCCAAACGGGAAATTATGATCGTAATCGGCCGTTTTATGTCACTTCTTCACCTTCTATGGATATTTTAGTTTCTAGTAATTTGGAACGTTTAATTTTTTATTTAACAAAAGAAGACAGCAAACAAACAACAAAATTAATGAAAGAACTAAACGAAAATGGTAAATATACAATTACACCGAAAATGAAAGAAGGCCTAACCGATTTTTTGGCTGATTTTGCTCGTGAAAAAGAAACAGAGCAAACGGTTCGAAAAATGTATGAAAAGTCAAACTATGTTATTGATCCACATACAGCTGTAGCTACTTGTGTGGCAGAAAAATATCAGGAAAAAGAAGAGCTTTCAACTGTAGTACTTTCAACAGCTAGTCCTTACAAATTTCCACAATCAGTCTTACAAGCAATTAAAAAGCAAGCAACTACTAAAGAGGATTTTGCAGCGTTAGAGGAGTTAAAACAATATGTGAATCGTCCTTTACCTGAAAGTATTCAAGAGCTAGAGCATACCAAAATAAACCATAAGGCGAAAATTTCTGCCGAGCAAATGACTGCTTATGTAGAAAAAGTGCTAAATCTAAGTTAAGGAGAACAAACTCATGGCTAAATGGTTACAAAATGTAAAAATTGAAACGGATTATATAAAAGAAGGTTCTTTTATTTCAGGAACGAACACACAAGTAGTAGACTTATTTATTGAAAATGATGAAGTTAGTAAAACCCGCCCTCATCAAAAAAGACAAGACGGGTATGAAAAAGTAGATGGCCAAGGGTACTTAATTTTGCCTGGTATCCAAGAAAAGCATTGTCATTTTGATAAAAGTAAGTTGGGCGCTTCTTGGAGACCGATTACTCCTGCTGCTTCAATTGTGGAACGTTTTACCAAAGAGATCGAAGAATTAAACGAGTTGGACGTTGCCTTTTCTACACGAATGAAAAAATTAATTGAGAAGGAGAGACGACATGGTGTTAGTTTCTTTCGTTCTCACATTGATGTTCATCCTAAAGTAGGACAAAAGTTTTTACAACAAACGATAGAAACTTTACAAGATTATAAGGGAATGTTTGCTTCTCAGTTAGTTGCTTTTCCTCAACATGGAATGTTACTTTCAAATGCTTATGAAGATGTAAAAACAGCTTTGACAAATGGGGCAGACCTTATTGGAGGTGTCGATCCAACTGTTCTTGATGGAAATACTGAAAAATCTTTATACCAAACATTTGACCTAGCAACACAATTTAATGCTCCTGTTGATATTCATGTTCACGAACGAGGAGAAGAAGGGAAAAAGACCTTTTATGAATTATTGAAATTAACAAAAGAAAGTCATTGGCAAAATAAAGTAACGATTAGCCATGCTTTTGGTTTAAATGATTTTATAGGAAATGAAAGAAAAGAATTTTTCCAACAATTAGTAGATCAACAGATTTCAGTCATATCTAGCGTTCCACTTAATGGTGTGATTCCACCTTTAGAAGAGTTACGACAATTTGGGGTAGATGTGTCATTAGGCTGTGATAATGTTTATGATTCCTGGTCTCCATTTGGAAACGGTAATGTATTAGAAAAGTTAAATCGATATGCTGAAATCTTCAATATAACCACTCAAGATGGATTAACAGATTGCTTAGAGTTAGTTACAGGTAAGAAAATAGTTGGTGATAATTTGTGGTTACAAGAAGGAGACGAGGCCACATTTACCCTGGTAGATAGTTCATGTAGCGCAGAATTTGTAGCGCGTCAATCAAAAGTCTGTAGCAGCTATTATAAAGGAAAACTTGTATTTTCTTCATAAGAAGAATTAAAATAAAACAATAAAAAGACTCCCAGTCCAATAAACCTCTATACAAGGCGATGGAAGGGAGTTTTTTATTCATTTTCAACGTTTATTTTTTAAAATAGTTAATATTGTTAAAGGGATAATTAAAATAATATAACCAATAATTGCGGCTATTATAATGAATGTCCAAATGTTACTTATAGGAAAAGCTTGCGTAATAAAAATAGCTAGAGCCATAGAAATAAAGTAGCAAATAAAAAGTTGGACAAAACGCTTAACAGTCATATACGTGCCTCCCAAAATAGGCTATCTACTATTTGCTAAATACAATGAACGTAAATCATTTTGCATAGAAGGAGTAATTTGTAATTCTTCTGTCAAAAACTGCTGGATGTTTCCAAATTCTTCTTCAACTGTTTTATAAAAAGTATCTAAATAAGAACGATCAACCGTTAAAGCAATCTTTAAAGCATCGATTGTTTTACTATGAGCGCCTTCTTTAATTGCTTGGGCGATGACTTCGTCGTTTTCTTGTACGCGCATTGCATTAGTTTTCAAATAATCTTTATAGATCGTCTCTTTTGGAACTTGTAAAATTTCTAAAAGTAAGGCAGCAGAAATATCTGTCCGATCTTTGCCGGCAAAACAGTGGAAAAGAAAGCTTTTATCGGAATCAATACTTAAGGCAGATTCGATCATTTTTCGAAAGCCATTTTAGGCGCTAGGGTTAACTGCCATGGTTCGGTAAGTTTCATGCATATAATTACGAGCTATCTCAGGAGAATCAATTTCTTTAAAATCATCAAGACCTGTTCCTTGACCTTCGACATTTTTAAAAATATCAATATGTACGTATTCTGCTTGTTTAAATTTTTCGTCCGGACGCTCCTCAATTTCTTTAGTGGAACGTAAGTCTATGATTTTTCCTAAACGATAGTTTTCTAATAGTTTATTTTGTTCTTGAGAAGAAACGCGGGTTAATTCCCCGGAACGTAGTAATTTATTTTTAGCAATCACTTCTCCTTGACGATTCTTAAGTCCACCTAATTCTCTAAAATTTGTGATAGTTTCCATAAATATTCCTTTCTCTATTCAATCTCGTGTTTTTATTTTAGCATAAATATCAGCTATTTAGTATAAAATCGTTTGGACAGTTTTTCTTTTGGAATAACAATAATAAGGGTATAATAAGTACAAAATATTAGGGGAGGTTTTGTATATGAAATATTTATACCAAACTAAAGTAACAAATGATCAAGGACTCAATGGCACAGCTTATGTAAAAGGCAATCATGAGTTAGCAGTAGTTACTTCCAGTCCGATAAGCACAGATGCAGGAACAAACCCCGAACAATTAATCGGTCTTTCTTGGGCAACTTGTTTTAACTCAACAATTGAAATTCTTTTACAAAGTAAAGGGATAGAAAAAAAGAGTAGGGTAGACGTTACGATTGATTACTGCGAAGATGAAAACACAAAAGAACACTTTTTTGAGTTGAAAGCTTATGCTGCGATTGATGGTTTAAGCATTGATGAAGCAAAAACTTATATTGATACAGCGGCAAATCGTTGTCCAGTGTCAAAGATTATTGGTGATTATCCTTATGCTTCCTATGAAGTTAAGGCTTACGCTGAATAACGGAAGAGTAAAAAAGCTTGCACTGTCTTAAAAAGACAATCGCAAGCTTTTTTACTTTATTCTACTGTGACGGATTTAGCCAAATTTCTTGGTTTATCAACGTCATATCCGCGTTGCATAGAAGCATAATAGGCGATAAGTTGTGTTGGGATAACAGCGACTAAGCTTGTTAATAAAGGATGTACTTTGGGTAATATCACTTGATCACCCGGACGAGCCAAATCTTCTGTAACAAGCACAATGGTGTTAGCTCCACGGCTTTCAACTTCTTTTAGATTTCCGCGTGTATGAGGTCCAGTCTTTTCTTCAGTAATAATCCCTAATACAGGAGTACCTTCTTCAATCAAAGCAATTGTCCCGTGTTTTAATTCTCCAGCTGCAAATCCTTCTGCTTGGACATAAGAAATTTCTTTTAACTTCAAAGCCGCTTCTGAGGCAACGAAATAATCATTCCCACGACCAATATAAAAAGCATTGCGAGTAGTGCTCAAATACTGTTTAACTAGATTAGAAAGATAGTCTTTTTCGTCAACCATTGCTTCCATACCCGTAGCGATAATCGATAGTTCATGGAAAGCATCAAACGAAAGACTAGCTTCGCTATTTTTTAATTCTCCTACAGCTTGTGTCAAAATCGCAAGCATGGCAATTTGCGCAGTGTAAGCTTTTGTTGAAGCAACGGCAATTTCTGGGCCGGCATGAAGAAGTAAAGTATATTTAGCTTCTCTGGATAATGTTGACCCAGCAACGTTTGTAATTGTTAATGAAGGAAAACCTAACTGATTGGTTTGTACTAACACTTGGCGACTATCTGCTGTTTCTCCGCTTTGAGTTAAGAAAATAAAGAAAGGTTTTTCAGATAATAAAGGCATATTGTAACCAAACTCGCTAGATAGTTGAACCTCAACAGGAATTTGAGTTACGGATTCAATCAGACTTTTAGCAGCCCATCCAGCATTATAACTAGTCCCACAAGCTATGATATAGATTCGATCACTTGCGGCTACTTCATTAACCAACTGGCTATCAATATTGACATTGCCGTATTCGTCTCGATATTCTTGCGTTAATTTACGCATAACAGTCGGTTGTTCGTCAATTTCTTTTAGCATGTAAAAAGGGTAAGTTCCTTTTTCGATATCTGAAGCATCTAATTGTGCTTGATAAGAATCACGGTGAACGATTTCGCCATCTTGGTTTTCGATAGTAACCTTATCTGCTGTAACAGTTACCAACTCATTGTCGGCAATTTCTACAAATTCATGCGTTTGATCCAAAACAGCTAAAGCATCACTAGCGATAACATTAAAGTCAGAACCTAAACCAATCAGTAGAGGACTTTTGTTTTTAGCAACATAAATCGTATCAGGTTCTTCATTGTTAATTAAAGCAAAAGCGTATGAACCACGAATCACAGTAAGGGCTTTTTGGAAAGCTTCTTTTGTAGTTAACCCTTCGTTTTTCATAAAAGAAGCGATCAAATTGACTACAATTTCAGTGTCTGTTTGGCCATAAAATGTTTCATTTGCCAGATATTTTTCTGCAAGTTCTTCAAAGTTTTCAATAACGCCATTGTGAACTAGTTCTAATTTTCCATCTTGTGAAGTATGAGGATGTGCATTTTCCTCGGCTGGTTTGCCGTGAGTTGCCCAACGCGTGTGTCCGATACCTATTGTTCCATTTACTTCACTTGTGACTTTTTCTTGTAGATTTTTGATACGGCCTTGTGACTTGATCAAATGTTCCTGTTTTCCATCTGATACAAATAGACCAGCTGAATCATATCCACGATATTCTAAACGGTGTAAACCGTTAATAATGACTTGTTCCGCATGACTTTTTCCTACAATTCCTACAATTCCACACATAATGAGATTCCTACTTTCCTTTAACATTATGTATTTCTAACTGCCCGACAAGTTTTTGTTGCAAGCCTCACAGCTTGTCTTTGTTCTTGTCTTTAGAGTGCAGACCCTAGAGCCACCCGCCGAAATTTTCGATAAGCTCTTTCCTCGTCTTCTGTTCAAAACAGACCTGGCGCTTTCCTTTAATGGTATAGTTCCCCTCCTTGTTATTTATTTTTTAGAAATACACTGGTAATGATATACATAAATTGATTTTAAGTCAAGAAGATTTCATAAATGATTTAATTGGTCTAGATGATAGTCAAAATAATTTTTGCTTTTTTCTATACTAAATAAGGAACTTTCGTTAAAATAGGGGACGCATGGTTTGTTATTATTTTAGGAGTAAAAAAGGAGAGGTCAAATGAATAGAAGACGCTGGATTGCTGTTTTTATTGCTGCTGGGTTATTTATATTTTCATCTGTTGCTTCATTTATGTCTGAAGACCCAGAAGAAGAATCACTAAGCGGGATGGATGCAGCATTATTTGGTTCAAACGAAATAAGAGAAAACGTTGTTGAAGAAGGAGAAGACGGTCAAAGAATTGCTCAACTTTCCATCGATGGAACAATTGCTAACACTGGAGAAAATAGCTTTTTTTCAGGGGAAGGGTATAATCATCAATTCTTCTTGGACCAATTAGAGGAAGTGCAAGAGGACCCTTCAGTATCAGCCGTTCTTTTAGAGATCAACACCCCTGGCGGAGGAGTCTATGAAAGTGCTGAAATTGCGAAAGAAATTCGAGAAATTCAAGCAGAAGATATTCCAGTTTACGTTAGTATGAAGAATATGGGCGCAAGTGGTGGTTACTATGTTTCTGCTTCAGCAGATAAAATTTTTGCAACTTCGGAAACATTAACTGGTTCCATTGGTGTTATTATGTCTGGTATGAATTTCTCTGAGTTAATGGACAATTTAGGCATTGAAGATCAAACGTATAAAAGTGGTCCACTAAAAGACATGGGATCAGCTACAAGAGAACCTTCAGAAGAAGACGAGCAGGTAATGCAAGAATATGTCGATAACTCTTACGATCGTTTTGTTGAAGTTGTTGCTAATGGACGAGATATGTCAGAAGACCAAGTGCGCGAAATTGCTGATGGGCGTATCTATGATGGTCAGCAAGCTCGAGATAATGATTTAATAGATGAATTGGGTTTTCCTGAAGATGCACTAGTCACTTTAAAAGAAGATGAACAATTACAAAATGCACAAGTTTTTGAATACGATATTGCAACTACTGGGTTTGACCGTACTTGGTTAGGATCTAAGATCGCTCAAACGAAGGGGATTAAACAATCGGATACTGATCGCATGCTTAATGTCATTGACCGTATCGGTACACCTGAAGCACCTAAACCAATGTATTATTATGGAGGTGAATAAAAAGATGTCCGAACAAGAAAATGAAAAGGATCAAAAAAACTTTTATCAAAAAGTTTTAACTTCTTTTAAATCTGAAGAATATACCAAAGATGAAGTGGATCAAAAGAAGGCTGAATGGAAGCAATATGAAGAAAAGTCCGAGCAAAAACAGTATCCTAATGATTTTCCTAATTATTTTTTTGCAGGGTTTTGGATCCGAGCATTTGCTTTTGTAATAGATTTACTTTGTATTAACGCTATTACTACGGTTGTTTTAGATGTCACTTTTGGTTGGATAGGATTTGAACGTTCAGCTGATTTTTTTAGTGTGTATGGTTTGCTTTCTTTAGTTATTTATCTGGCCTACTTTACTTTATTGACTAAATTAAATCGAGGGCAGACGGTTGGAAAAATGATTTTTGGCATTCGTGTCATTTGTTTAACTGAAAAAAAATTAACTTGGAAAACAGTGTTGATTAGAGAAACTTTTGCTCGCTTTATCTTACAGTTCAATCCACTTTTGTATTTGGGATATGTACCCACCATTTTTACACGTAAGAAACAACATGTAGCGGATTATTTTGCAGATACGAGTGTTGTAACAATTAATTTGATTCAGGCATTTAATCAAAAGGCTAATGCTTAAGAGTTTAAAGAAAGAAAGTGAAATATGGCAGATATTATTAATTTTCCTGAAGAAAATAAACGATTGCTAGAAAATGGTAACAAAAAGTTGCAAGCACAAGATTTTTTAGCAGCAAAAAATGACTTTAACCAATTATATCAACAAAGTCCGACATTCTTTTATGCTAAAAAATTAGTTACTGCACTTCGGAATTTGGGAGACTATTCGGTTGCTTTGCAATTAGCAGACGATCATTTTACGGCTTTTATGAATGATACTGAAAGTTTTATTGAATACTTTCATTTATTGCTTTTAGATGCACAATTTTTAGCAGCACACAAGTTATTACATTATAGCAGTCACACAGAAAAAAGTGCAGAACTAAAAGATGAGTTAGCACAGTTGGAAAAAACCCAAGCTTTGTTATCAGCTGATGTTAAAATTGCCAAGAAGAAACAGTTAGCTCGACTAGATAAGATAAAAAAACCAATTCCACCTCAAGAATGGCAAACCTTGGTAAAAGAAATTACTCTGGATGATTTTTTATCGATTTGCCAAGTCTATTTACCAGAGTCCCAAAATCCTTTTATCCCCCCTAAGCTTATTGAAGAGCTAGTACAAGCAGGGGCTATTGGGGAAGTTGCTGTTGATCATAAAAACATCCATTTGGACGATTTACCTTTACCAGAAGAAGCTGAGGTATTGCAAAGAACACTTACTATAGTTGATGAAGAAGTTCAGGATTATCCTCAAATAAATACGCTAATTATTCCAGAGATAAAAGCTCATTTTGCTTTTATGTATCCTTTTTTACCCGAAGTTGACCAAGCAGAAGATTGGGCAGAAAGTTATATTTTGGAATATAAAGCAATGTTTGGCGAAGAAGTTTCCGATAAGCAATGGGATTACTATCAAAACATTCAAGAAAAGAAACAGGAAATTCGTCACACCTATCAAAAAGTAGGCGAAGTTCATAGAAATTAAGGAAGTTTGGCCTTAACATGTTTACAATTTACAAGCGTTAGTGTACTATTTAAAGGTATGCATGAAACTATTTCATATAGTAAAATTATTAATTAATGCGGAGGGAATTACATGACTGCAAATTGGGAAAAAACAGGCACCAACGATGGTGTATTGACATTTTCAATTCCACAAGAAGATATTCAGGAAGGCTTAACAAAAACGTTTAATAAAGTAAAAAAAGATTTAAATGTTCCAGGTTTTCGTAAAGGAAAAGTTTCTCGTACAGTTTTTGATCGCATGTATGGTGAAGCATCTTTATACGAAGATACTTTAAATGACCTTTTACCAAGTCACTATGAAGCCGCTGTTCAAGAAGCAGGAATTGATCCTGTATCTCAACCTGAAATAGATGTTGATAGCATGGAACAAGGAGAAGACTGGGTAATTAAGGCCAATGTGACAGTAAAGCCTGAAGTTAAACTCGGACAATATAAAGAACTAAAAGTCGAAAAACAAGACCGCGAAGTTACTGATCAAGACGTAGAAGATCGTTTGCAAAATCAACGTGAACAACAAGCTGAAATGGTTGTTAAAGAAGACGAACCAGCAGCAAATGGTGACACAGTAGTTATTGATTTTGAAGGCTTTGTAGACGGTGAAGCTTTTGAAGGGGGCCAAGCTAACAATCATTCGCTCGAATTAGGTTCTAATTCCTTTATCCCTGGATTTGAAGAGCAGTTAGTTGGCGCTAAAGCTGGGGACAACTTAGATGTAACGGTAACTTTTCCAGAAGACTATCAAGCAGACGATTTAGCAGGGAAAGAAGCAGTGTTCAAGGTAACCGTTCATGAAGTTAAAGAAAAAGAATTGCCAGAGTTAGATGATGAATTAGCAAAAGATCTAGATGATGAAGTTGAAACATTAGATGAGTTAAGAGAAAAGTATCGTCAAGAAATAAGAGATAGCAAAGAAAAGGCAGCAAAAGATGCTGTTGAAGAATCTGCTATCCAACAAGCTGTAGATAATGCAGAAATTGTTGAGTTACCAAATGTAATGATTCAAGATGAAATTAAACGTGCAAAAGATGAATTCTTGAATAATTTGAAACAACAGGGCGTCTCTGCTGAAATGTATTACCAAATCACTGGTACTTCAGAAGAAGATTTGGATAAACAATTTGAAGGGGAAGCTGACACACGCGTGAAGACAAACCTTGTGATTGAAACAATTGTAAATGCAGAAAACTTCCAAGCTACAGAAGAAGAGATATCTTCAGAAATTAGTAATTTAGCGGAGTCTTATAACATGCCAGAATCTCAAGTTCGCTCTGTACTAACAGAAGATATGCTTGAACATGACATCAACATGAAAAAAGCTGTTGACCTAGTGACTTCAACAGCAATTGAAGAATAGTCTTTCGATGAAGGATTAGTTTATAACAATTATAAGCAAAGAAAAACATAAATTATCCGAACTATATTTGAAAATTAGCTAATTGTCGTGAGTTTACGATGATATCTGCTAAAGTGCAGAAAGCCCATTTTCGTATAGTTTGGATATTTTGTTATCAAAGGTTGGTTTTCTTTAAGAAAACCATAATTACCAAGGCTAAAAGACTTTTTCTTTTCAGGTAATTATGCTAAAATAACTAAAGGTTGTTTAAAGGAAAACGGCTGAACCTAAGCGGTTGTTGGATAGTAAGTGTACAATCACGTTATCAATCGCTAAACAAGGAGTGAACACTATGTATGATGACACAAATACAAATCAACCGGTTCGTTGTTCTTTTTGCGGAAAAACACAAGAAGAAGTAAGAAAAGTTGTTGCCGGTCCGGGTGTTTACATTTGTGATGAATGTATTAATTTATGTAAAGATATTATCGATGAAGAATTTTACGAAGATACTGATCGTGAACTTACAGAAGTACCTAAACCAAGGGAGATTTTAGATGCATTAAATGAATATGTTATCGGTCAAGATCAAGCAAAAAAAGCATTGTCTGTAGCAGTTTATAATCACTATAAACGTGTCAATGCTGGGGTTTCTGAAAATGAAGAGGAAGAAGAGAATGTAGAATTGCAGAAAAGCAATATTTGCTTAATCGGTCCTACAGGCTCAGGTAAGACTTTCTTAGCACAAACATTAGCAAGAACTTTAAATGTTCCTTTTGCTATTGCGGATGCAACAACTCTTACAGAAGCAGGCTATGTAGGTGACGATGTTGAAAATATTCTGTTGAAACTTCTGCAATCAGCTGACAATAATGTTGAACAGGCAGAAAAGGGCATCATTTATATCGACGAAATCGATAAAATTGCTCGTAAGAGTGAAAATGTTTCGATTACTCGCGATGTTTCTGGGGAAGGTGTACAACAAGCATTGTTGAAAATCCTAGAAGGAACTACCGCAAGTATACCTCCACAAGGCGGACGTAAACACCCTCAACAAGAAATGATCCAAATAGATACAAGTAACATCTTATTTATTGTGGGAGGTGCTTTTGACGGTATTGACTCCATCGTTAAAAACCGTCTAGGCGAAAAAGCGATCGGTTTTGGAGCAAATAATCAAAAAATTGCAGATGAAGAAAGTGTTATGCAATATATTATTCCAGAAGACTTGTTGAATTTTGGATTAATCCCCGAATTTATCGGCCGCTTACCTGTAACAGCAGCTTTAGAAAAATTAACACAAGATGATTTAATTCGTATCTTAACAGAACCTAAAAACGCATTAGTAAAACAATATAAAAAATTATTGTCGTTAGATGATACAGAATTAGAATTTACCGAAGATGGTCTAAAAGCCATTGCTAATAAAGCCATTGAGCGTGGAACTGGCGCTCGTGGGTTACGTTCTATTATCGAAGAAATTATGATGGATGCGATGTTTGATATTCCTTCAAAAGAATCCGCTAAAAAAGTCGCTATTACTGAAGGTGCGGTAAATGGTATAGAAGCGCCAGAGGTAACCTATACAGAAGAGAAAAAAGCAGGTTAATTAATGGCCGGATAGGAGTTTTATTCTATCCGGTCTTATTTATAAAAGTTTTCGAGGAGGAGTATATGAAAGTTCATTCGGCAGATATCATTATTAGTGCTGTATCTAAAAAACAATATCCCAAATCATCTTTACCAGAGATTGCTCTAGCTGGTCGGTCCAATGTAGGTAAGTCTTCATTTATTAATACCTTGATAGATCGTAAAAATTTAGTGCGGACTTCTTCTAAACCAGGAAAAACGCAAACGATTAATTTTTATTTAATTGAAAACTTATTTCACTTCGTTGATTTACCTGGCTATGGCTATGCGAAAGTATCAAAAAAAGAACGCGCCAAATGGGGGACGATGATTGATGAATACTTCGCTAATCGGAAGCAATTACAAGCAGTTGTCTCTTTAATTGATATGCGTCACGATCCCACAGAAGGGGATATTCAAATGTATGATTTTTTGAAATACTATGAATTTCCAGTAATTTTGGTAGCAACTAAAGCGGATAAGCTAGCTAAAAGTAAAAAAAGCAAACAAATAGAACGGATCAAGGATGTTTTAGATTTTGACGAGAATGATCATTTTGTTGTATTTTCTACAGTGACAAAAGAAGGAAAAGAAGAAGCCTGGCAAGCAATTGAAACATTTCTTTAAGAGAAAAAGCTGATTGACTATATATTAAAAAATACGCTCTCTTGTATCGTTTAGATACTCGGAGCGTATTTTTCTTTTAATTACTATCTGTTTTGTTCTTATCTTTTTTTGGTTCCGGATGTAAAAAACGTTCTAAATCTTGTTCTTCAACTTTTTTATCTTTGTTTTCATCTGGAAGAAAGGCGAATTCATCAAATTTTTGATCTAAAATATTATCTTGTTTGAACTTTAAGCCCATAATTCCACCTCCGTTTGTTTCCATCATACCATTAAGAAGCTACTCATTCATATAAATAAAACAAATTTAACCGAGAATTTAAAAATTCCATAAAAAAAGTTCCAAATAAAGCAGGAATCTCCCTAACTTTATCTGGAACTTTTCTCATTTTAGTAAAGAAAATTATTCTTTTACAGGTTTTTTCAATAGGCCTAACATAACGCCTGAAATGATTGCGCCAATCACAACAAATAATATATACCATAGTGGTTGGCTAACAAGAGCAATGACAAAGATACCACCATGTGGAGCCATTAAACGAATTCCCATGGCACCAACTAAGCCACCGGTTATTGCAGAACCAACTACAAAACTTGGAATTGCTCGGAATGGGTCAGAAGCAGTAAATGGAATAGCACCTTCAGTTACAAAGGAAGCGCCCATAATAACGTTAGTTAAACCAGCTTGATTTTCTTGGTCAGTAAATTTGTTTTTAAATAGACGAGTTGCTACAAAGATTGCCAATGGTGGAACCATACCACCAGACATAACTGCTGCCATTACAAGACTACCACCTTGAGCAATTGTTGCTGCAATCGTGCCTGTACCAAAAACGTAAGCTGCTTTATTGATAGGACCACCTAAGTCAATAGCCATCATTCCAGCTAATAGTGCACCTAATAAGGCAGCGTTAGCTCCACTTAAGTTCAATAAGAAGCTGTTCAATCCATCATTGATTACTTTAATTGGAACGTTAATCAAAAGCATAAGGAAGCCAGTAATTAAAAGACCAAAGAAAGGGAAGAATAGAATAGTTTTAATTCCATCTAGTGATTGCGGTAGACCCTTTAATATTTTACGTAGGAATTCAACAACATAACCACCAACAAAACCACCAATTAAAGCGCCGATAAATCCAGCGCCACCTTGTTCTGCAATCGCGCCTGCTGCAAAACCTGTGACTAAACCTGGACGGTCACTAATACTCATTGCTATAAAACCAGCTAGTACTGGAAGCATAAAGCCAAATGCGGCATTTCCGATTTGGTTGAACCAATCAGCGACTTGGTTATAATTTCCTAATTGATCTAGGGAATCTTGCGGAACGCCCATCCATTGGTCGATCATGAAGGAAAGTGCCATCATAATTCCGCCGGCAACAACAAATGGTAGCATGTGAGATACACCATTCATCAAATCTTTATAAATCTTTTGGCCGACAGATTGTTTTTCGCCTTCAGAACTGCTTGTACTTTGGCTTGCTTGCTCATCACTACTTTGATAAATTGAAGCATTACCACTTAAGGCATTGTTAATTAATTCTTCTGGCTTACGGATTCCGTCACTAACTGGACGAGACACTACAGGTTTACCGCCAAAGCGATTCATTTCCACGTTCGTATCAGCAGCAATAACAACGCCACTTGCACGAGCAATGTCTTCTGAAGTCAAACGGTGTTTAACACCTTCAGAACCATTTGTTTCAACTTTAATATCAACGCCCATATCTTTCGCTTGGTTTTTCAGGGAATCTTCTGCCATATAAGTATGAGCAATCCCTGTTGGACAAGCAGTTACAGCAACAATGAAAGGACGGTCTTTTTCTTGGTCGCCACTTTCTTCTGTTTGTTCGTTACCTTCGTCTTTATTTTCATTTTCTTCGTCATCATCGTCATCATCGTCATCTTCTTCGACTTGAGCAAAGGCAGCTTGCACATCTTCTGGTGTTTGAGCTTGTTGAAGATTTGCTACAAAATCTTGGTTGACTAATTGACGTGATAAAGCTGCTAAAGCTTGTAAGTGTGTATCATCAGCACCTTCAGGAGCAGCAATCATGAAAAAGAGATAGGTAGGTTGTCCATCAAGTGATTCATAGTCAACTCCTTGCTCGCTTTTAGCAAATAACACAGTAGCTTCTTTTACCGCATCATTTTTTGCGTGTGGCATTGCGATACCGTCGCCTAAACCTGTAGATGTTTCTTCTTCACGAGCCAAAATACCTTCTTTAAATTTATCAAGATCAGTAATTCTACCAATATCATAAAGCTTTTGGACCATTTCATCGATCGCAGGTTTTTTCTCTGTTGCTTGAAGATCCATGATCATGGCTTCTTTAACCAATAAGTCATTGATTTTCATTCTATAGTCCTCCTATATATTTTTTATCGTTACTTCTGGGAGCAATTCGTTGATAAATTCTCCTGTTGCTAAATCATCAGAAAAAGTAGTTGCACTTCCACAGGCAACTCCCCATTTGAAAGCAGTTTGTGGATCCTTTGTTTGAGAAAAGTTTCCGATAAAACCAGCAATCATAGAGTCTCCTGCGCCTACCGAGTTTTTCACTTCACGCTCTAAAACATTTGAAAGATAAGTGCCTTCTGGAGTAATAAGTAAAGCGCCATCGCCAGCCATAGAAATTATCGCGTTTTTAGCTCCATCTTCTAATAGCTTTTTCCCATAAGCAATAATATCATCTAATGAATTAAGTGTTGTATGGTAAAGCTCTGCTAGCTCATGGTTATTAGGTTTTACTAGTAATGGGCCTTTAGAAAGGGCAGCTGATAAATCTTCACCGGTAGTATCAATAACAAACTCAGCACCATTATCTTTTATAATTTGAATGAGTTCTTGATAAAAGTCTTTTCTTAAACCACCAGGTGTACTTCCAGACAAAATAACAATATCGCCTGTAGTAATTTGTTCAGATAAGGTAAATTTTAGGCGATTGATCTCATCTTCAGCTAGGGACGGACCTTGTCCGTTAATTTCAGTTTCTTCTTCTGCCTTTAATTTGACATTAATACGAGTATCTTTTTTAACTCGGGTAAATTGGCTTTGAATTCCTTCCTCAATTAACCATTTTTCGATAAAATCACCGGTAAAACCACCTAAAAATCCTAGGGGGCAAGAACTAGCATCAATTCGTTGTAAAATGCGAGAAACATTGATCCCTTTGCCTCCAGGTAGTTTAAAATCTGCGGTCATGCGATTAATTTCTCCTGTTTTCAGTTGATTTACATGAACAATATAATCAATTGAAGGATTCAATGTTAAGGTATAAATCATTAGTTAACCTCCTTTAGCGTTGTTTGATCTTGGAAATCCTCACGAAACTTTTGGGGACAACTGTTTGTAACAATGGTAGCTGACTTTAAAGGGGCAACTTGTACAAATGTGACTTGTTGCAATTTTGAATGATCAAGCAGTACATATGCTTGTTGACTTTGCTGTAATGCTTGTCGTTTAACCGCTGCTTCTTCAGGATCAGGAGTAGTAAAGCCAGCTTCAAGCTCTGCGCCATTCATACCTAAAAAGCTCTTGCTAAAACGGAAGTCACTTAACTGCTGCATAGCCGTAGCACCAAGTGTAGCATTGGTTGATAGTTTTATATTCCCACCTAAAATAATCGTTTCGATCTGACGATCAATTAGAAGAGCGGCATGCTTTACTGAATTCGTTACGACCTTAATAGAAAGATCATTTGGAATAAATTGAATCATTTCAATCGTTGTTGAGCCAGCATCAAGATAAATCACATCTTCTGTGTCCAATAAGCCGGCACAGAATTTAGCAATTTGTACTTTTTGCTGATGAAATTTTTCTTCCTTTTCAGCCATGGTTGCCTCAAAACTGAGATGAGGCATTTTTTTAGCGCCTCCATGAACCCGTGCAAGTAACCCTTGTTCTTCGAGATTTTTTAAATCGCGACGAACTGTCGACTCTGAAGCATTGAGCGGTTTCAAAAGCTCATTTATTGTTACGATGTCATTTTCAGTCAAAAGGTCCAGTATAAACTGATGTCTCTTTTCTGTAAGCATTTCCAATCAATCCTTCCATAGATATTTTAGCATGATATTTTTTCAAAATCAATCAAAACCACGCATAAACAATCAAATTCACAGCTGAACAAGGAATTTTTTTCTAAGTATAAAGAAAAAACCAATATATCAATTTCATCTACTAAGCAAAAAGTAGAAAAAGTGGATATATTGGAGCTAGTTAAAAGTATTATTGAAACACTCTATTTTATTAAAGTCTTTTTTCTTAATTGCCTTCGAACATCAGTTGCATGGTCGGTATCGGTTAGTATCAAAAGAGTATCATCCATTCTTAAAATAGTATCGCCATGTGGTAAAATATCTTGTTCATTACGTCGGATAGAAACTAGTAAAGTTTCTTCTGGCCATACAAAATCACGGACAGGCATACCATCTAAAATACTTTCAGCAGTAACTGGAAACTCAATAACAATTTTTTCATTAGGATCTGCAATTTTTTTAAAGGAAACTAAGCGATCAAGTAAAGATTCATATATAGGATGACCACCTAAAGAATCCACTACAATATAAGCTATTAATGCCACAAAGCCTAGTGGCATTAAGTGATTAATCGAACCGACCATTTCAGTTACTAAAATAATGGCAGTAAGAGGGGCTTTTCCAATAGCAGTAAAATAGCCTGCCATTGCGATAATGATAAAGTTCTTCAAGTAAAAACTTTCAAGGCCTAAATACTCAATCGAAAATACGCCAAATAATGCTCCTAAGATAGCACCTAATGATAAGATAGGAAGAAAAATTCCTCCAGGAAGATTAGAACCATAAGAAATCATAGAAAAAAGATAGCGCAGTAAAAATAAAAGTAATAATAAATAAAGTGAATGACTATTTTCTTCTAGATTTAAAATAATTTGGTTTCCACCACCTAAAAGATTAGGGAAATAAAAACCAATTGGGATAACTAATAATAAAGGAACAAGGCCATAAAAAGGTGAGGGAATAGGCAACTTGTTAAACCATTTAGGCAAATTAAGCAAATTCTTTTGATACATTCTGCCTAAAACACCTAAAAAAACGCCTAGAATAAGTAGTAAACCATAATATTTTAAAGGTAGATCCTCCATATGACCTAAATATAAAACTGGTTGTAAGCCAAAAATGTATAGCGAAATAAAATTAGCTATAATGGATGAAACAAGAGAAGTTAACCAGATAAGGGGAGAAAAAGTATGATGAACTTCTTCAACAATAAATAATACTGCCGCGATAGGCGCATTAAAGGCTGCTGCTAGACCAGCACTAGCACCGCTTGAAATTAAAATCTTTTGCTCATACTTAGGAGAATCGTAAGTGCTGCTTAATCCTTGTCCCACAGATGCTCCTAGTTGGATAGAAGGACCTTCCCGTCCTAAAAAGAGCCCAGGGCCAATAGCAAGTATGCCTCCGACAAATTTATTCAAAAGAACAGGAAACCAACGGTAATGAATTTCTTCTTGTAATAATCCTTCAACCTGTGGAACCCCACTTCCAGAAATATGGGGCTGTGCTTTAATAAGATAGCCGATAAAAATAGCTACAACAATAGAGAGCATGGCCCAAAAAATTAGCCAAAGTGGTTTTTCTTGCGCGAAAAGGTAAAAATGTTGCACGTATTCTGTCATTTTTTCGATGGTTAAGCGAAAAATACTGACCAGAACACCCGAAATAATGCCAACAATTCCTCCTTTTAAAATAAAATATAACCGTGTTTGATCCGTTGTATGTAATTTTTTTAACATCTTTTCACTCCTACTTTATCATTCTAGCACTGTTTTCAGAAAACTACAATAAATTTTCATTACATATCAGAAAAGAAAATAATAAAGCAGGTCATTGATTATGAAACATAATAGATAACTTTTCGTAATCTATTCATCATTTTACTCTTTATTTTTAAATCATCGATAAAAAATGAAAGTGTGCTTCCAGTTTGTTAGGTTTATTGAAAGAAAAGAACATGCTATAATTAAAGGGATTGAAAAAGAAAGGGTGTTTGTTCAATGACCTCCCAAAATGAACTATTAACAAATATGAACCAAAAACAAGAAGAGGCGATTACTACTACTGAAGGCCCGCTTCTTTTAATGGCAGGGGCTGGTAGCGGAAAAACAAGAGTGTTAACCCATCGTATTGCTTACTTAATTGAAGAAAGAAGTGTGAACCCTTGGAATATTTTGGCAATCACTTTTACTAATAAAGCAGCAAAAGAGATGAAAGGGCGAGTAAAAGAACTGCTAGGAAAACAAGCAGAAGACATTTGGGTATCTACCTTTCATTCGATGTGTGTGCGCATTTTACGAAGAGATGTTGAACGCATCGGCTACTCGAAAAATTTCACCATTATTGATACCGCAGAACAACGGACATTAATGAAAAATGTCTTAAAAATCTTAGATATTGATCCCAAAAAATATGATCCGCGCGCTATTTTAGGAAGTATTTCTAACGCAAAAAACGCTTTACTTACTCCTGAAAACTATCAAAAAATGCAGGGGAGTTATTTTGAAGAAATCGTAGGAAAATGTTACGAAGTATACCAAAAAGAACTGTATAAAAACCAATGTATGGATTTTGATGATTTGATTATGAATACCATCACCTTATTGGAAAATAATTCAGAAGTTTTGCAGTTCTATCAAAATAAATTTCAGTATATTCATGTGGATGAATACCAAGACACAAACCATGCACAATATCACTTGGTTAATCTTTTAGCTAAACGATTAAAAAATCTTTGTGTAGTAGGGGATGCCGATCAAAGTATTTATGGTTGGCGAGGAGCTGATATGCAAAATATTTTGGACTTTGAAAAAGATTACCCCGAAGCCCAAACAATTTTATTAGAACAAAATTATCGCTCTACTCAAAATATTTTAGAAGCTGCTAACCAAGTCATTACAAATAACCAAAATCGAAAAGATAAAAACTTATGGACAGATAATACCACCGGAGAAACAATTACTTATTATCGCGGAGATTCAGAACGTGACGAAGCCCAATTTATTGTAGAGACAATGCAAGATACCATGAACGATGAAGGAAAAAAATATGGAGATTTCGCCGTCTTATACCGAACGAACGCTCAATCGCGGGTAATCGAAGAGATGTTGTTAAAAGCTAATATTCCTTATACGATGGTCGGTGGGCATAAGTTCTATGACCGCAAAGAAATTAAAGATGTGCTAGCTTATTTAAATGCTATTGCAAACCCTGCTGATTCACTGAGTTTGTCACGTATTATTAATACCCCCAAACGAGGAATAGGCCCAGGTACTATGGAAAAACTCAATGATTTTGCCGATTTTAACGGAATGCCACTTTTAGAAGCTGCGGAAAATATTGAGTTATCAAACATAAGCGGAAAAGTAGGTAAAAAATTAAAAGCTTTCGGTGATATGATAGGTAACTTCCAGCAAATGATCCCTTACTTATCAATGACAGAACTAACAAAAGAGGTCCTGCAAGAAAGTGGATATTATGATGAACTAAAAGCTCAAAATTCTTTAGAATCTCAAGCTCGACTAGAAAATTTGGAAGAATTTCTTACAGTCACCCAAGACTTTGATAAACAATACGAGAACATGGCTGATGAAGAAAAAGAAGCACCTGAAAACAAACTGACTGTCTTTCTTAATGATTTATCTTTATTATCTGATGTTGATCAATATGAAGAAGAGAGTTCGGAAGTCACCTTAATGACTTTACATGCAGCTAAGGGATTAGAGTTTCCAGTGGTTTTTTTAATTGGGATGGAAGAAAACATCTTCCCGCTAAGTCGTTCTTTAATGGAAGAAAGCGAGTTAGAAGAAGAACGGCGGCTAGCTTACGTTGGGATTACACGAGCAGAAGAAAAACTTTACTTAACCAATGCTTTCTCAAGAACTTTATATGGAAAGCCTCAATACAACCGTCCTTCTCGTTTCGTGGAAGAAATCAATCCTGAATTATTGAGTTCTGATCAGCCAGTCGTATATAAAAATCAACGCATTTCTGCAAATCGCCAAACGGTTAAAAATAATTCGCAAAGTAAGGCCACTTTTTCTCCAAGTTTTTCAACTAACGAAGGCCAGTCTTGGGAAATTGGAGATAAAGCTCAACATAAAAAGTGGGGCAAAGGAACTGTAGTAAAAGTTAGTGGCAAGCAAAAAGATGTAGAACTTGATATTGCTTTTCCAAATTTAGGTGTCAAACGTTTACTAGCAAGTTTTGCGCCTATTGAAAAAGTGGATTGAAGGAGGTAAATGAAGGTGGTCGAGCAATCTATTGTAAAAAGAGCTAAAGAGTTAAGAAACCAATTAAACCAATATTCCTATGAATACTATGTAAAAGACGACCCAAGCGTTGAGGATTTTGTTTATGATTCTTTATATCAAGAGCTTGTTGAAATTGAAAACAACCATCCGGAATTAGTCTCTGAAGACTCTCCTACCCAACGCGTGGGAGGACGGGTGCTAGAGGGATTTGAGAAGGTTGAACATGATATTCCTTTATATAGTTTAAATGATGTTTTTAATAAAGAAGATATTATAGCTTTTGATAAGCGAGTGCAAAAGGCTTTAAGCCGCCAAGTTTCTTATACTTGTGAGTTGAAAATCGATGGGTTATCTGTGTCTTTGCGCTATGAAAATGGAAAGTTAGTACAAGGAGCTACGCGAGGAGACGGTACAGTCGGTGAAGATATTACTGAAAATCTTAGAACCGTTCGTTCTATTCCTTTACAATTAAAAAACTCAGTCTCGCTAGAAGCTCGTGGAGAGTGTTATATGCCTAAAAAATCTTTTATGCGTTTAAACCAGCACAGAGAAGAAGAAGGGCAAGATATGTTTGCTAATCCGAGAAATGCTGCCGCAGGAAGTTTACGACAGCTAGATTCGAAAATAACCGCTAAGCGTAATTTAAGTACATTTTTATATTCTGTGGCTGATACAGACTCTTTATCTTCTTCTACACAATATGATGCATTGCAAGAACTAGCAGATTTAGGGTTTCAAACTAACCAAGAACGTAAACTTTGTCATTCAATAGATGAAGTTTGGGACTATATCGAAGATTTCCAAGAAAAAAGAGGCGACTTGTCCTACGAAATTGACGGCGTGGTCATTAAAGTTAATGATTTCGACCAACAAGAAAAATTAGGCTATACAGTTAAAGCGCCTCGTTGGGCAATTGCATATAAATTTCCACCAGAAGAAGCACAAACAACTATCCAAGATATTCAATGGACAGTAGGGCGCACCGGCGTTTTGACTCCAACAGCAATTATGGATCCGGTAAAAGTTGCGGGAACCACCGTTAGTCGGGCAAGTTTACACAACGATGATTATATTCAGGAAAAAGATATACGTATAAATGATAAAGTAGTCATTTATAAAGCTGGAGATATTATTCCTGAAGTTGCGCATGTGATTGAAGAAGAGCGTAGCAAAGATAGTGAAGTATATCAAGCACCACAACATTGCCCTATTTGTGGTAGTAAAGTAGTTCATTTGGATGAAGAAGTCGCTTTACGTTGTATTAACCCAAAATGTCCAGCTCAAATTAAAGAAGGTCTCAACCATTTTGTTTCAAGAAATGCGATGAATATTGATGGGTTAGGGCCAAGAATTCTTAATCAGATGTATGAAAATGGTCTAGTTAAAGACGTGGCTGATTTATATTATTTAAAAGAAGAAGATTTGTTAACTCTTGATAAAATCAAGGAAAAATCAGCAAATAATATATTAAATGCGATAGCAGAAAGTAAGGATCGTTCAGGCGATCGACTTATTTTTGGCTTAGGCATTTGGCATGTAGGTGCCAAAGCAGCTAAAATTCTGTTAGAGCATTTCAAAACAGTCCGCGGATTAGAAAATGCATCAGCAGAAGAAATCCATTCACTTTATACTTTAGGCGGAACCATTGCCGATAGCGTAGTTACTTATTTCTCCAAAAAAGAAGTAGATGAGTTGCTTAATAAGTTAGAAAAAGCGGGGGTTAATTTTGACTATCTAGGAAAAACTTCTAGTGAGTTGGCAGAAGTTGATTCCGTCTTTAAAGATCAAACGGTTGTTTTGACAGGAAAGCTAAACCATTATACGCGGGCAGACGCTAAAAGTCGTATTGAAAATCTGGGCGGAAAAGTCACTGAAAGTGTCTCACAAAGCACTGATATTGTAGTAGCTGGTGAGGACGCTGGTAGTAAACTAACAAAAGCTCAAGACTTAAATATTACGGTATGGAATGAAGATCAAATGGTTGAAGCTTTTGAAGATAGTTCAACGTAAGTTAAAAATTAAATAATAATGTAAATCTTTCATGAGAATTATTCAATGATTTTCAATAAAGTGGTATAATACAGTGAAAATAATCTGTAAATATTTAATTAAAATGATTGAGGAGGATATTATGGCGATCCATGAAGAACAAGCACAACATGTAGCTGAACTAGCAAAATTATCTTTTTCAGAAGATGAGCTGCAGCAATTTACCGATCAATTAGGCGAAATTATTGATATGGTGGAAACATTAGAAGAAGTGGATACCACAGATGTAGCCCTTACTTCTAATGTAAATGATGAAATTAACGTGATAAGACAAGATCAACCAACAAATGGAACGGATAGACAAGAACTAATGAAAAATGCACCAGAATCAGAAAATGGATTCATAAAAGTTCCTTCCATTATCGAAAACAAGGAAGGTGGAGCATAATGACAAAAATTTATGGTAAAACATTAGAAGAACTGCACACATTACTTGTTTCAAAAGAAATCACGGTAGTGGAGTTAATCCAAGAAACTTTTGCTCATCTAAAGGAAATTGAACCAGAAATTGATTCGTTTATTACTTTAAATGAAGAAAAAGCCCTTGAAATGGCTAGAGCAATTGATGAAAAGGGAGTCAGTGAAGAAAATATCTTAGCAGGCCTTCCTATTGGAATTAAAGATAATATCGTAACGAAGGACCTTTTGACTACAGCTGCTTCAAAAATGTTATACAATTTTGAACCTATTTATGATGCTACTGTAATGGAAAAAGTTCATCAATCCAATATGATTCCTGTAGGGAAATTGAACATGGACGAATTTGCTATGGGAGGAAGTACGGAAAACTCTTATTTTAAAACAACTAAAAACGCCTGGGATACTAGTAAAGTTCCGGGAGGTTCTTCTGGTGGTTCAGCAGCCGCTGTAGCTAGTGGACAAATCCCGCTTGCTTTAGGAACGGATACGGGAGGTTCTATCCGTCAACCAGCCGCTTTTAATGGTATTGTCGGTATGAAACCTACTTATGGTCGCGTTTCTCGTTTTGGTTTAATTGCTTTTGGTTCTTCTTTAGATCAAATTGGCCCTCTTACTCGGACAGTCAAAGACAATGCCTTAGCTTTAAATGCTATCAGTGGTTATGATGCAAAAGATGGAACTTCTTCTGGACAAGCTGTTCCTGATTTTACAAATAATTTGGAAAAAAGCATGGAAGGCATGAAAATTGCCTTGCCAAAAGAATATTTAGATAAAGGTGTAGATGACGAAATTAAAGACGCTGTTTTAAAAGCAGCAGATACATTCCGCTCTCTAGGCGCTACAGTTGAAGAAGTAAGTTTACCTCATTCCAAATACGGTGTAGCTGCTTATTATATTATTGCTTCTTCTGAAGCAAGTTCTAACTTACAACGTTTTGACGGTATTCGTTATGGTTACCGTAGTGAAAATGTGGCAAGCTTAGAAGATGTGTACGTAAATTCTCGTAGTGAAGGTTTTGGCGATGAAGTTAAACGTCGGATTATGTTAGGTACATTTTCCTTAAGTGCCGGGTATTTTGATGCTTTCTTCAAAAAAGCTGCTCAAGTTCGTACATTAATTAGACAAGATTTCAAAAAAGTTTTTGCTGATTACGATTTAATCATTGGACCAACAACGCCAACAGTTGCTTTTGGCTTAGGTGAAGAAATCGATGATCCAGTAACAATGTATACAAATGATGTTTTGACGATTCCAGTGAACTTAGCCGGTTTACCTGGCATGTCTTTACCT
Organism: Tetragenococcus muriaticus DSM 15685; assembly: GCF_000423785.1. Classification (GTDB taxonomy): domain Bacteria; phylum Bacillota; class Bacilli; order Lactobacillales; family Enterococcaceae; genus Tetragenococcus; species Tetragenococcus muriaticus. The sequence continues at coordinate 92,201 of NZ_AUIQ01000001.1, forward strand.
TGTGGTTTCTCGAATAATTTACCTATAGGTTTACAATTAATTGGCGATCGTTTTGCTGAAGAAACAATGTATCAAGCAGCTTATTCTTTTGAACAAGCAACTGAATTTCATAATAAAAAACCTGAAATATTTGAAAGGAGCAAATAAATGAACTTCGAAACTGTGATCGGACTTGAAGTCCATGTAGAATTAAAAACCAATACGAAGATATTTTCTCCTGCTCCTGCTCATTTTGGAGCAGAACCAAATAGTAATACTAATGTCATCGACTGGGGATACCCAGGGGTTTTGCCTGTGATGAATAAGTCTGCTTTAGAATATGGAATGAAAGCTGCTTTAGCGTTAAATTGTGATATTTCACAAGAAACACATTTTGATCGTAAAAACTATTTTTATCCAGATAATCCTAAAGCTTATCAAATTTCCCAATTTGATGAACCTATTGGACATGATGGTTGGATTGAAATTGATGTTGAAGGACAAAAGAAAAAGATCCGTATTGAGCGCGTTCACTTAGAAGAAGATGCGGGGAAGAATACCCACGGCAACGATGGCTATTCTTATGTCGATTTAAACCGTCAAGGAACACCTTTAATTGAAATTGTCTCAGAAGCAGACATGCGTTCTCCTGAAGAGGCGTATGCTTATTTAGACGCTTTGCGCTCGATTATTCAATTTACTGGTGTTTCTGATGTTAAAATGGAAGAAGGATCCTTACGTTGTGACGCGAATATTTCTTTACGTCCTTTAGGTCAAGAAGAATTTGGGATTAAGACAGAGTTGAAAAACCTAAATTCTCTTAACTTTGTAAGAAAAGGGCTAGCTTTCGAGGAAAAACGTCAAGCAAAACTTCTATTGTCTGGTGGTTCCCTCCAACAAGAAACGCGTCGTTTTGATGAATCTTCAGGAGAGACTGTGTTGATGCGAGTCAAAGAAGGTTCTTCTGATTATCGTTACTTCCCCGAACCAGATATACCACGCTTTGAAATTGATGATGCATGGATTAAAGATGTAGAAGAGACTCTACCGGAAATGCCAAAAGAACGTCGCAAGCGTTATGTTAATGAACTTGCCTTACCAGAATATGACGCAAAAGTACTTACCTTAACCAAAGAAATGTCTGATTTCTTTGAAGAAACGATTCAACAAGGAGCAGACGCTAAGCAGGCCTCTAATTGGTTAATGGGAGATGTTTCTGCCTATTTGAATAGTGAAAAGCTAGATTTAGCCGATACACAATTAACGCCAAGCAATTTGGCTGGCATGATACAACTTATTAGTGATGGTACAATTAGTTCAAAAATTGCTAAAAAAGTATTTCAAGAATTAATTGAACGTGGGGGAGATCCTAACGAAATTGTAGAAGCAAACGGATGGATACAATTATCAGATCCAGCACAATTATTACCAATGATTAACGAAGTTTTAGATAATAATCAACAATCGATCGACGACTTTAAAAATGGTAAAGATAAAGCGATTGGCTTTTTGGTTGGTCAAATCATGAAAGAAACTAAAGGAAAGGCCAACCCTGGTGTGGTAAATAAACTGTTAAAAGAAGAATTAGAAAAACGATAAGAGGTAATCATGGAAAGAGCGCGGGTAATTTATAATCCAACTTCAGGAAAAGAACTGATAAAACGAAATTTAGCAGATATTTTAACTATCCTTGAAAAGGCCGGGTATGAAGCAAGTGCTTATGCTACAACTTCAGTCCCTTATTCTGCTACCAATGAAGCAAGGCGAGCTGGACAAGCAGGATTTGACTTAGTCGTCGCTGCTGGAGGAGATGGAACCATTAACGAAGTCGTTAATGGCTTAGCTCCTTTAGAAAAACGTCCCAAAATGGCGATTATTCCAGGCGGTACTACAAATGATTACGCTCGAGCGTTAAAAATTCCGCGTGATAGTGTAAAAGCAGCAGCTGAAGTAATTTTAAAAAACCAGACGATAAATATGGATGTAGGTAAAACGCCCAGTAATTATTTCGTTAACATCGCGGCTGGTGGGCATTTGACCGAACTAACTTATGAAGTACCTTCAGATTTGAAGCGAGTTTTCGGTTATTTAGCTTATTTGGCTAAAGGGGCAGAATTATTACCACAAATCAGACCTATTAAAATGCATTTAAAGTTTGATGAGGGTGAATATGACGGCAAAGCTTCTATGTTTTTCTTAGGACTAACCAATTCTGTTGGTGGATTTGAACAAATTGTTCCTGACGCTAAACTTGATGATGGTAAATTCTCTTTAATTATCGTAAAAACGGCGAATATTTTTGAAATTTTACATCTTGTAGCAATTATGCTTCGAAGTGGTAAACACGTGGAAGATCCGCGAGTAATATATACTAAAACGTCGAAATTAGAGGTTTCAGTTCCACAGTCGCAAAAACGCCTTATGATTAATTTGGATGGAGAATATGGGGGAGACGCGCCCATGACTTTTGAAAACTTACATCAACATATTGAAATGTATGCTGATGTAGATAAAATTCCTAATAGCGCTGTTTCTACTGCGGAAGATTTAGAAAGAATCAGTGAAGGTTTTATTAAAGAAGTAGAACGTTTGAATGACGAAGAAATCGATGAAGATAAAAAAGATTAAAAAATACTTTTAAAAAGGAGCTGTGACTAAGCTCCTTTTTGCCTTATATACCCGCTAGGTGTAACTGTAAAGGAGAAGGATAATGGAAGCTATTCCAGTGAAAAAGAACCAGGAACTAGAAATGACAATCGTTGACTTATCTCATTTAGGTATGGGAGTTGCTAAAATCGACGGGTACCCTATTTTTATTGAAAATGCTTTACCACAAGAAAAGGTGCAAGTAAAAATTGTCAAAGTGGGGAAAAAATTTGGCTTTGGAAAAATGCTCTCCATTATCCAAACGAGTCCCTATCGACAAACAGTGGAAAATAAAGACTTGATACGAACTGGAATTGCCCCTCTTAGTCACTTACAATACGAGCAGCAGTTAAAATTTAAACAAAATCAAGTAGAAAATGTATTAGCTAAAGTGGCGAAAATGCCGGAAATACACGTTGAAGAAACAATAGGTAGTTCTTTTTCCTTTGGCTATCGTAATAAAGCCCAAATTCCAGTGCGTAAAATCGATGGGATATTGCAAACCGGGTTTTATCGTAAAAATAGTCATGAATTAGTTCCTCTTGATCATTTTTATATTCAAGATCCAGCAATTGACGCAGCTATTGTAATTATTCGTGAGATATTGCAACAATTTGAAGTAAAAGCCTATAATGAAAGGGAGCATAGCGGATTTTTACGTCATATTGTTATTCGACGTGGTTCTTATTCTCATGAAATGATGGTTGTGCTTGTAACTCGTAAAAAGCACTTTCCGCAAGGGGAAAAGATCGCACAAAAGATTCAGGAAAAATTACCTGAAGTTGTTTCCGTCATTCAAAATATTAATTTTAAGCAAACAAATGTCATTTTGGGAGAAGAGGAACGTCTTTTATTAGGACGTAGCTTTATTTATGATCAACTGTTTGATAAAACTTTTCGTATTTCTGCTAAATCCTTTTATCAAGTAAATACACCACAGGCAGAAGTTTTATATCAAAAAGCGTTTGATTTGGCTAGCTTAAAGCAAACAGATACTGTCGTAGATGCTTATTCAGGTATTGGGACAATTGGACTTTCATTAGCTGATAAAGTAGCTCAAGTATACGGTATGGAGGTAACTCCGCAAGCTGTAACAGATGCGCAAAAAAATGCTAAGATCAATAAAATTGATAATGCAGCATACGTGGTAGGTAAAGCCGAAACAGTGATGCCTAAATGGAAAGAAGAAGGAATAAAACCTAACGTCATCTTTGTCGATCCACCACGCAAAGGGTTAGATCAAACATTTATTGAAGCAGCCTGTGATATGGATCCGGAAAAAATTGTCTATATTTCTTGTAATCCAGCTACAATGGCTAGAGACTTGCAAATTTTTGCAGACAAGGGTTATTACACAGATAATATTCAACCAGTGGATCTATTTCCCCAGACTCATCACGTGGAAACAGTTATAGCTCTAAAGAAGCGTTAAGTTAATTTCTTGTGTTTTTTCTTTCTATAATCGAATATAGTTTATAAGATGTTTCTTTTTACAGGGACATCTTTTTTTGTTCAAAAAGAATAAAATAAGTTAAAATAATGTTAACAAGGAGGCGAACCATTATGAAAAAATTTTTCCTAGGTATGGAAAATGAATTACTTATAATTAAAGAAGCCCCAGAAGGTTATGCGTATTTTTCTTGTTTGGAAGGAAAACATCCCACCTGTATAGTAGTTGATCCACAAAATGAAAACGTTATCTACTGTGGTACAGATAAAGATGGGCTTTTAAAAAGTGAAGATGGTGGAAAAAGTTGGGAAAATATTGGAAACAAAACGTCCTTAGAAATTGAGTCAAAAACAATTACCGCTCTTGCTATAAATCCTTTTAAAAAGATAGATGGAAATTCAGTTATTTATGTAGGAACAGAACCTAGTATGCTTTATTATTCGAATGACAAAGGAGAAACATGGCAGGAATTCACTGGCATTCAATCGCTACCATCTAAAAAGAGTTGGAGTTTTCCGCCACGCCCAACAACTCATCACGTGCGTTTTATTACAACGAGTTATTCTAATGAAGATTATCTAGGTGTTGCTATCGAAGCGGGAGCTTTTATTTATACTACAAATCAAGGAGGGACTTGGAATGATCGCCCTGAAGATAGCCCTATTGATATTCATACCTTACTTACTCATCCGAAGTCTCCGAAGAAACTTTACGCAGCTTGCGGGGATGGTATCTACAATAAAGCTCATTCCTATGCAGAAAGTAACGATGAAGGACAAAGTTGGCAATATAAAAGTAGCGGGTTAGAAAATCATCCTTATGCTTATCATCTAGCAATTAATCCCAATGATCCTTCTGATCAAATTATTTCAGCTGCGAAAAGTCCTTCTGCTGCCCATAGCATTTATAAATACTCAGCTGTCTATCGTAAACAAGGAGAGTCTTCATGGGTTGATATAAGCGAAGGCTTACCAGAAAATCATTCTTCTAACCATCATTTAGCTGCTGATCCAACGGATTTTGGGGCTTTTTATGCAATGAATAATTATGGGATTTATCATTTAGCCAGTGGTGCTTCCAAGTGGGAAAAACTTGAGCTAGATTGGCAGGAAAAATATGTAAATCAACGCCCTTCGTGTTTTTTAATTGAAGAAGACTAAACTCAATTATTCGTGAAAAAAGCTTTCCTCGTGTTAAGATTAATTTTAGTAACAAAAAGGAGATGTTTTAATGAACGTATTAGTTATTGGTGCACATGGTAGTGTTGGCAATTTAGTTGTAGACAAATTACAAGAGAATAGCCAACATACTCCAATTGCAATGGTGCGTAAAAAAGAGCAACAAGAAAGCTTTCAAAACCAAGGAGTAAAAACTGTTCTAGCTAATTTGGAAGATTCTATTGACACGCTTGTACAAGCAGCTTCAGGAGCAGATGCCATCGTATTTGCTGCTGGGTCCGGTGGTAGTACAGGGGCAGACAAAACGATGTTTGTTGATTTAGATGGCGCTGTAAAATCTGTAGAAGCGGCCAAAAAAGCTAACATTGATCAATTTGTTATTGTAAGCGCAATGGGTAGTCAACAATGGCTTGAACCACATCCAGAATGGCTAGAAAAATTAGGTCCTTACTATCCTGCAAAATTTTACGCAGACCAATGGTTAAAAAATAGTGGATTAAATTATACAATTGTTCGTCCAGGGCTTCTTTCAGATGATGAAGCTAAAGGCAAAATCCAAGTGGCAGATACACCTGATGCATTTGGCGATCAAACAGATATCACTCGTAGTGATGTGGCTCAAATTGTTGTCGAAAGTTTAGCTAACGAACATACAAAGAAAAAAGAATTTGATGTAGTAAATGGCGATACCAAAATCAGCGAAGCTTTAGATCAACTATAAAAAAATAAGTATGTGAGTAATTTTTATAAATCTTGAGGCATAGTAAAAAAGCAATCATCCTTTTTTTAATTGGGTGATTGCTTTTTCTTTATTAATATAGAATAATAGAAAATACTTATGTCACAAGGAGGTATTTATGAAATATAAAGTACGAGAAATGAAAGAAACAGATTGGAAAGCAGTATATGATATTTATTATCAAGGGATGAAAGGTAACTTAGCGACATTTAAAGTAGACAGTCCTACTTATAAAGAATTTGACCAAGAACGATTACAAAAGGGTCGATTTGTTTTATTAGATAATGAAAAAATCATTGGTTGGGCAACTTTAAAACAAGCATACACAATACCAGAATATAGAGGCGTTGCTGAAGTAAGTATATATATAGCAAATGATTATAAAGGAAAAGGGGCGGGAACTACTTTGCTAAATCATTTAATTGTTTTTTCAGAAAAAGCCGGATTTTGGACATTAGAAGCAGATATTTTTGCTAATAATTATGGTAGCCAACGTCTACATGAAAAAAGTGGTTTTCGTAAAGTAGGTTACCGTGAAAAACTAGGAAAAGATCAGTATGGAAAATGGCGAGATACTGTATTGATGGAACGTAGAAGTAAAAAAGTCGGTCGCGATTAAAAGAAATGAGGGAAAAGTAATGACAGTTCGTTGTGATTGGGCTTTAACAAGCCCACTAATGCAAGACTATCATGATAATGAATGGGGAAAACCAAGCCATAATGACGATAAGCTTTATGAGATGTTAGTACTAGAAAGTATGCAAGCCGGTCTAAGTTGGTCTACTGTATTAGAAAAAAGAGAAAATTTTCGAAAAGCCTTCGATCAATTTGATTATACCAAGGTGGCTTATTATGATGAAGCCAAAATAGATGAATTATTAGCAGACCCAGGAATCATACGTAATCGTTTAAAGATACATGCAGCTATAAAAAATGCACAAATGGTGTTGTCTATTCAAAAAGACTATGATAGCTTTGCGTCTTATATCTGGTCGTTTATTGAAAACCAGCCTTTAGTAAATTATTGGGAATCTTCTAGTGAAATTCCAGCTTCTACTGATTTATCCAAACAGGTCAGCAAAGACTTAAAAAAACAAGGTTTTAAATTTGTAGGCCCTACGATCATTTATTCTTTTATGCAAGCTATCGGAATGATTAATGATCATGTAGTTAGTTGCTCTTTTAAATAAGAACTTAGTTTCTAACAATAGGCGATCTCTATATGTATTTTTATTCATTTTTATTTATGTTTTACTGTTCTGCATAATAAATGAATATTATCTTTTCTTAAGAGCTACTTAGTTTTATTCTTATTTACTAATACCATAAAATGGTAGGTTCTGTATGTTTTTCCAGTATTCAAAGATTTTGTATAAAAATAAATTGAAAAAAACTTTTCCTTTTGTTTAATTTATGATAAGATGAATTGCAATTACATAATGAATTTTTATGCATATATTTTAAATAAAAGGGGAAGATAGTAAATGAAAAAGTTTAAAAAGATGGTTTTCTTGTTTTTACCGTTTCTGATATTGTTTGCTCAATTCTTTTCAACGGTGCAAGCGGCTGCCGAAGAAGAGGAAGAAGACGAACGTTATGATGCTATTATGGAGCGTGGGGAGTTAGTCGTCGGTCTTTCTGCTGATTATGCCCCTTATGAGTTTCATGCTACAGTAGATGGCGAAGACGAAATTGTAGGATTTGATATTTCTATTGCCCAAAAAATCGCAGACGATATGGGAGTGGATCTTCATGTCGAAGAGTTAGGTTTTGACGCTTTATTAGGAGCTTTAAAGACGGGTAAAATTGACTTAATTATTTCTGGAATGACGCCCACGCCTGAACGCTTGCAAGAAGTAGATTTCTCTGATCCTTATATGAACGCGCAGCAACGTTTAGTTGTGCGAGAAGAAGATCAAGACGAATATACGGATGTTAATCAATTTAATGGCGTACCTATTGGTGTTCAAAAACAGACTACCCAAGAAGAACTAGCTGAATCCGAATTAGAAGGTTCCCAAATTACTTCTTTACAAAAAATACCTGACGTTGTGATGAATTTAAAAAATGAAAAAATTGATGGTGCCATACTTGAAGGACCAGTGGCCGAGGCCTATGTGGGAGAAAATGATGATTTAGCCTTTTCCGATCTAGAATTTGAAGAAGGAGATAAACAATCAGCGGTGGCACTACCTAAAGATTCTCCTGTCCTTCTTGAAAATATTAATAATTCTATCCAAACAATTAATGAGGAAAATTTGTTAGATGATTACCAAGAAGAAGCCAATAATTTAATGTTTGATGATGAACAAAATTTCTTTACTGAATATTATCCTTATTATCTTTCAGGAACTGGTTATACCATCCTTCTAGCTTTAATAGGTGTCCTTTTTGGAATTATTTTAGGTACTATTTTTGCATTGATGAAGCTATCATCTATAAAAGTATTAAGAGCCTTAGCTTCAATTTATATTGAATATGTACGCGGGACGCCTTTACTAGTACAAATCTTTATTGTTTATTTTGGTACTGGAATGCTTGGCTTTGACCTTTCACGCTTTGTTGCTGGTTGTATTGCTTTGTCCTTAAATAGTGCTGCCTATGTAGCAGAGATCATTCGTGCAGGTATTAACGGTGTTAATAAAGGGCAAATGGAAGCAGGCCGTTCGCTTGGCATGAATCGTATACAGGCTATGCGTTATGTTATTTTCCCGCAAGCTATTAAAAATATTTTACCAGCTTTAGGTAATGAACTTGTTACTGTTATTAAAGAATCCTCTGTTATTTCAGTTATCGGCGTTTCCGAATTGATTTTCCAAGCTGGTAATGTTCAAGGAGCAAGCTTTAAGCCGTTTCTACCTTATCTAATTGTCTCATTAATTTATTTTGTATTAACATTTACGCTCTCCCGTCTTTTGGGGTTAGCAGAAAGGAAGTTGAAGTCGAGTGATTAATATTCAAAATTTGCATAAAACTTTTGGCGAAAACCAAGTGCTAAAAGGGATCGATCTAACTATTGATACAGGCGAGGTCGTGGTTGTTATTGGTCCTTCAGGTAGTGGGAAAAGTACTTTTCTACGTTGCTTAAATTTATTAGAACAGCCTACCGCAGATACTCTTTCTTTTGAAGGAAAAGATCTCTTAGCAGAAAAAAACAATATTGATGAATTACGTCAAAAAATGGGGATGGTATTTCAAAACTTTAATTTATTTCCTCATATGACAGTTTTAGAAAATATTACAATTAGTCCCATAAAAGTAAAGGGAGAAAGTACAGCTGAAGCCGAGAAAAAAGCTTATGACTTATTACAATTAGTTGGGCTAAATGATAAAGCACAAAGTTATCCAGCCAGTCTTTCTGGTGGACAAGAACAAAGGGTTGCCATCGCTAGAGCCTTAGCGATGGACCCTGATGTGATGTTATTTGATGAGCCTACTTCTGCTTTAGACCCAGAAATGGTAGGAGAAGTTCTTTCAGTAATGAAAACTTTAGCACAAGAAGGTATGACCATGGTTGTAGTCAGCCACGAAATGGGGTTTGCTAGAGAAGTAGCTGATCGTGTGATTTTTATGGATGAGGGTGTCATTCAAGAAGAAGGACAACCTGAAGAAATCTTTAACCATCCTAAAAATGAACGGACACAAAGCTTTCTCAAAAAAGTGTTATAAAGAGGAGAGATATCTATGGATCGCTATAACTTAGCTAAGAAATATCAAGAACCAGCCGAAAATATTATGATGGATATTGGAACATTAGCTAAAAGTAAAACAGATTTAATCGATTTATCCATCGGAGATCCAGATTTAGACACTGACAAACGCATAATCGATCAAGCTTTTGCAGATGCTAAAGATGGCCACACACACTATACTGCTTCAGATGGCAGCACAGCATTTATCCAAGCGGTAATTGATCACTATAAAAATCTTTATCATTTGGATTTTGCTCCCAGCCAAGTACGAGCAACAGTAGGTGCCATGCATGGGATGTATTTAACACTTTTAGCTATACTTGACCCAGGTGATGAAGTTATTATTCATGAGCCTTATTTTCCTCCTTATAAGGAACAAATTGAATTAGCCGAGGGCGTTCCTGTTATTGTGCCTACCTATGAAAAAGATGGCTTTCAACTAGAGGAAGATAAATTAAAACAAGCTATCACAAAGAAAACCAAAGCTATTATCATTAACTCTCCCAATAACCCGACTGGGGCAGTTTTTTCTAAGGAGACATTTGAAAAAATCGCAGACATTGCTATTGCACAGGATCTATTTATCCTTTCTGATGAAATCTATGAAGCATTAGTTTTTAATGATCATTTTACGCCTATGGCTACTTTTGCTCCTGAAAATACAATTACTTTTAGTGGTTTCTCAAAATCATTTGCTATGACAGGATGGCGAATTGGTTATATGATTGCGCCAACATATATAAGTGAAACAGCTAAATTAATCAATGAAAATATCACTTATTCTGCGCCTTCTATCTCTCAACAAGCTGGCATTTATGCGTTAAATCATGCGAATAAACTTATTCCAGAGGTCACAGATGTCTTTAAAGAACGACTTGAATATGTAAAAGAACGTGTAGATGCTATTAATTTCCTTCACTTAGGTGAAGTAGAAGGGACAATGTATGCCTTCATTAACATTGCTGATACACAATTAGACGCAACTACTTTTTCTAAGCGTCTATTAGACGAAGCTAAAGTGCTGGTGGTCCCAGGAAATGCTTTTGGGACTACAGTGGGTAGTAAACACGTACGCTTAGCTGTAACACAAAAAATGTCTGTATTAAAAGAAGCTTTTGACCGAATTGAACAAATGTCTATTGAAACAACGTAACTTTTGGCTAGTTATATCTCCAAAGAGTCTTTAACAAACATAGATCTTACTAAAAAGACATGGTAAAATAAAAGAAATAATGAATAAAGGAGTAAGCTAGTTTGTTTAATACATTTATTTGGGATTTTGATGGCACATTGTTTAATACGTATCCCATGATTGTACAAGGTTACATGTTAGCCTTGAAGGATTATGGAATAGAAAGTAGCAAAGAAGAGATCTATCGTTTATTAAAAGAATATTCTTCAGCTGCAATCGCTAAAAAATTTCAAGTAGATTTTACTGAACTATCGGATAATGCTAAATTGCATGAAGAAAAATCTACTTATCTTCCTAAAAGTTTTTCAGGAACAAAAAAAGTTTTACGAGCGGTGGCAAGAAAACAAAAAAGAAATATCATTCTAACTCATCGTAGACAAGATTCCACACAGCTTTTACTAGAAAGAGAACAATTAGATGATCTAATTAGCGAGATTGTTGGTCCGGAAAATGAATTTCCCAGGAAACCTGATCCGACAGCATTGCAATATTTATTGGATAAATATTCATTAGATCCTAAAAAAACCGTAATGATCGGTGATCGTGCACTTGATGTAGATGCAGGAAAAAATGCTGGAGTTCATACTTTGTTTTTTGACAATGAAAATTTACTCCATAATATCCAAGCAGACCATCGCGTGACGACTATGCAAGAAATAGAAAGATTTGTTTAAAACACCAAACTTTTTAATTTTCGAAAAAACTTTCGATGATTAAAAAAGTTTTGGTGTTTTTTTGCGTACTTATAAGTGAAAGGGGGAAGAACAGAGGTGCCATTAAAAGAATATATTAAAAAATTCTTACCACTTATAATTGCGATTTTTATTTTATTATTAGTTTTGCTGTTTTATTTAATACAAAACACAGATAAAACGACAGCTTGGCAAGAAGAAGAAACGACAGAAGTATATGAACAGGAGACTACTAAGACTGAGGAAATGACCAAAACAACTTCTGAAAAAATTATTGTAGACATAAAAGGAGAAGTACAAAAGCCTGGCGTTTATGAGCTTGAAGGGGATGCACGGGTAAAAGAAGTTGTTCTAAAAGCCGGAGGTCTAACAAAACAAGCAGAAGAAAAGCAACTAAATTTAGCTGAAAAATTACAAGACCAACAAATGATTTATGTGCCTAATAAAAAAGAAGCACAAGATATGGAAGTAGTAGAAACAGGAGAAGACGATAATACTGAAGAAAAAATGGTGGATATTAACGCAGCCGATTTAACTGAATTACAGGGACTAAGCGGTATTGGACCAGCAAAAGCTCAAGCAATTATTGATTATCGAGAAGAAAATGGTCCTTTTAAAGAAGTAGATGAATTAAATGAAATTTCAGGTTTTGGGGAAAAGACTGTTGAAAAATTGCGTGAGTCCATTAAAATATAGTTAAAATAAGAAAAGGAGGAGAATGATGGTAGACAAACGAATTCCTTGGGATCAATATTTTATGGCTCAGTCTTTACTTTTATCTTTAAGAAGTACTTGTACACGACTTGAAGTTGGAGCTAGTTTAGTTAAGGATCGGCGAATTATTGCTGGAGGATATAATGGTTCTGTTTCTGGAGATAAGCATTGTATCGATGAAGGCTGTTATCTGGTTGACGGGCATTGTATCCGTACAATCCATGCAGAAATGAATGCTTTATTACAATGCGCTAAATTAGGAATTTCAACTGAAGGCGCAGAAATTTATGTCACGCATTTTCCTTGTTTACAATGTACGAAAGCATTATTACAAGCAGGCGTGAAAACAATTCATTACCTTAATAACTATCATAATGACTCTTACGCATTAGAATTGATTCAACAAGTAGGAGGAAGTGTTCATCAAGTGACGCTTGAACCTCATTACTTTGAAAAATTGTCTTTTGGCCAACTGAATGAGCAACAGCCTTGATTTTTCTTGGAAAAATCAACTACTTTTCCCTATAATCATTGCTGCTAGTTTCCTAAATGCTTATTTACTTTTACAACCAATATTACTATTTGTTGGTGTTTACTTTTTATTCTTACTTTGCTATAAAAAACAAGTTGTTTTAGGCATTTTAACAATATTTTGCAGTTTTTTTCTATTGCTAAGAGCTTATAGCGACCCCTTACCACAGACACCAGCACCAGAAGAAACAATCACAACAGAAATAAAAATTTATAATGATACAATTAAAGTTAATGGCGATCTTGTCAGTTTTACAGGAAAAATAGGTGATTGGAAAGCAGATGTGCAATATCAAGTCACAAATAAGAAAGAACAAGAAAACTGGCAACAACGCAAGAATTGGAATAAAGAATTACAAGTGGCAGGAGCTTTTTTACCAACAGAGGGAGAGCGTAACTTGCATGGTTTCGATGCAAAATGGTTTGTTTTTTCAAACCATAAATTGCCTACATTTCGCATTGAGCAAATAAAAAATAAACGCCCGTTACGTGGATCTGATAACTTACGCCAAGGGCGAGCTTTTAGTATTGATTGGGTGCAAAATAATTTTTCACCCAAAATGACAACATATATACATTCCTTGCTTTTTGGTTATAAAGATACCAATTTTCAACAAGTAAAAGAAGTATATAGTAGTGCTGGGATTTTACATCTTTTTACTATTTCAGGAATGCATGTTTATTTATTTTATGGATGGATCTTTTATCTTTTACGTCGTACACGTTTGACTTTTAGTGAATTTGGAATCTTCTTTTTCTTATTCATCGCTTTTAGTATCATTCTCTTTGGTCAAGCTGTTAGTGTTTGGCGTGCCGCTTTAATGTATAGTTTGCGACGAATTTTTCATGAAGTAAATATTCATTTATCCAGCTTAGATCGTTTTAGTCTTGTGTTGTTTTTATTACTGCTACTTGATCCTAAAACCTTATTACAATTTTCTGGGATTTTATCCCTTTGGATGTCTTGGGTGATTTTACTTAGGGAAAACCATCCAAAAGGGCAAAAGCAACGGCTGTTACAATCCCAAGAAATTACTCTATTAGCTGCTCCGCTTCTCATGTATATGTTTTTTGAGATTCCACTTTTAGGCGGTTTATTAACTGCTTTGTCTATTCCACTGTTTAGTCAATTTATTTTGCCATTACTTGTTACTACTTGCTTTTTAAAAATCATAGGTTTATCCGAAAATATTTTGGAAATGTTATTAGAAAAAGTTATTATGGTCTTTGAGCAATTACTCCACTTAACACAGAATTTTGTTTTAACCACGGGACAGCCACCGCTGATTTTAACTATATTTTCTTTAATTGCAGGGATTTATATCTATCAAAATTGGCGAAGGCGTTGGTTGTTTTTACCAACTTTTTTTCTTATTGTCTTTCAACTATTATCTTTAGAAACTTCAATTGCCTTTGTAGACGTTGGGCAAGGGGATAGTATCGTGATTCAAACGCCTCTTAAACATGAGGTATATATTATTGACACCGGAGGCAGAGTCAACTTTTTCCAAGAGGATTGGAAAAGCAGGGAGTATCGTACAAATGCGGAGTATACATTAATCCCTTATTTAAAAGGGGAAGGCGTAAAAAAAGTCGACGGTTTATTTTTAACACATGGAGACATGGACCATATGGGGGATGCACAAAAACTAATAGAAGAATTCGATGTAAAAGCGCTTTATTTAGGAAAAGGAAGCTTGCAGAGCTCTAATATAAAAAAGCTTCTAAAAAAAACTTCTAAAAAAATACCTGTTAAAGAAATTGGAAGTAAAACACAGATCGGTGATAAACTAAAGCTTCATATTCTAGCACCTGAACATATTGGAAAAGGTGAAAATGAAGATTCGTTAGCTGTTGGTGCTACCATTTATGGAACAAATTTTGTGATGACAGGTGATTTAGATCAAGCTGGTGAAAAAAAGATAATGCAAGATTATCCAAGTTTACAAGCAGATGTATTAAAATTAGGACATCACGGCAGCCGTACTTCTACCGCTTCGGCATTTGTCGACCAATTACAACCAAAACATGGGATTATATCTTGTGGAATAGATAACCGGTTTGGTCATCCCCATGCAGAAGTTGTCGATACCTTAAAAGAAAATCACGTACAAATTTTACGGACAGATGAACAAGGGATGATTCGTTATTCTTGGAAGTTTTTTAATCCCAAAATGAAAATCACCAAACAAAAAGAAGACTAGCCATCTCTTTTTCTTCGTGATAGGATATTTTCAAGAAGTAAAAAGAGAGGGTATTATATGAATGTTCAAAATGCTTTACAAGCTATACATGACCAAGACTTCAAAGCAAGCTATCTAGTTTTGGGAACGGAGAAATATTTACAAAAACAAATTCGTCAGGCGTTTATTGAAAGTTTGCAATTAGATGTAGATGATTTAAATTTTGCAGAATTTGATATGGAAGAAGACTCCGTAGATGCCGTTATTGATGAGGCAGAATCAATGCCCTTTTTTGGAGATTACCGCTTAGTTTTTGTGGAAACCCCCTTTATTTTAACTGCCGAAAAAAAGACGAATGCGCCTGAGCACGATCTTGATCGTCTTATTTCTTACTTAAAAGATCCAGTTACTTCAACTATTCTAGTGTTTTTTGCTAATTATGAAAAGCTAGATGAACGAAAAAAGATTTCAAAACAATTGAAAAAAAACGCTGAAGTTATTGATGTAGCTCCTATGAATGAAGGAGAGGTACGTCGCTTCTTACAACAGACCTTAGATAACGAAGCCATAACTATGAGTCGAGATGCGTTTGAATTATTTATTCGTTTGACAGATGCTAATTTAACTAAAGTAATGGGAGAATTACAAAAACTACAACTTTTTGCAGCACAAACAAAGCAAATTAATAAAAATGACGTAGAAGCATTAGTACCCAAATCATTGGAAGATAATGTTT
The DNA here is from genome assembly GCF_000423785.1 of Tetragenococcus muriaticus DSM 15685. Taxonomy (GTDB): domain Bacteria; phylum Bacillota; class Bacilli; order Lactobacillales; family Enterococcaceae; genus Tetragenococcus; species Tetragenococcus muriaticus. Next base: position 107,933 of record NZ_AUIQ01000001.1, read on the forward strand.
TTGACTTAACAAACTATCTATTAAAAGGACAAACAAAAGAAGCGTTAGAACTATATGAAGATTTGCATATTCAAGGAGAAGAAACCATTAAAATTAATGCGATTTTAATTAGTCAGATTCGGCTTTATTTGCAAACAGCTATTTTATTAAATTTGGGATACCAGCAAGGTAATATTACCAAAAGCTTAAACGTGCATCCTTATCGTGTTAAACTAGCTGTTCAACAAGTTCGCAAGATGGATATTCAGACATTAACTCGTTTATATGATGAACTTATCGAAAACGACTATAAAATAAAGTCAGGACAAAGAGACAAGGAATTTTTATTCCAATTATTTCTTCTACAAGAAACTTAATAAAAAAGGATTTGAAGTCTATCTCTAAACTTCAAATCCTTTTTTATTATTTAGCAGCAACTTTACTTAAGCGTGATTTATCACGTGCAGCTTTGTTTTTATGAACCAAACCCTTTGATTCAGCCATATCAATTTTTTTAACCGCACTTCTAAATAATTCATCTTTATTTGAAGCGTCCTGTCTAGCAGCTTCTTTAGCTTGCTTAATTGCAGTACGCATTGCACTTACTTGAGCTGAATTTTTAGGAGTAACTTTATAATTTTGGCGAACTCGTTTAATTGAACCTTTAATTTGTGGCATTTATTTCACCTCCGTGGTTAAAAATATTATACGAAAATAACGTATAATTCAACAATAGTTATTATACATAAAGCATAAGTCGTTTGCAATAACAATGAAAAAAGAATTTTGTCCAATAAAACACAAAACAAAAACATCCTCTAAATAGCTACTTAGTTGTCAATTCTTAGAGGATGTTATTTTATATAATATAGCAACCGACATTTTAATGCTAGTTTATCTGCTTTTATACCTTATCTATTTCTTTTCCTTTTTCAATATACTCTGTTGAACCAATGGATTGGCAACTAAATTCGCCATCTTCATAGGTTAAATGAGTAACAGAACCATTGGCTAAGTCCATACGTACATCGCTTTCTTCATTAATTAGATTTAATAAAAAGGCAATGGTTAATCCGTGAGATACAACAAGCGCTTTGCCGCCCCCATTTTTTTCTATACGGTGAGCAATGTCTTCAAATCCTGTACGAACACGAAAACTTAGCTCTTCATAAGTTTCGGCCCAATTAGCCGTATCGGCATCATAAATGGCTTCACAGATTTCTTTAAAAGTGGTTTCTTTATCAATCATTTCGTCGTAGTTGCTAAAATTTAAAACTCTAGGAACAACTCCCCACATTTCAGCATCGTAACCGCCTTCTAACGAGCCAAAGCACCATTCACGAATACGTTTATCAATGCGAAAAGGGATTTGTGGACCATGAGGATGTTCACTTAAAATAAGTCTCGCTGTTTCAATAGCACGTCCTGAATCACTGGAGTAAGCTTCTTTAAAATCAACATCTTTAAGCCCAGCTCCGAGATTTCGAATTCCTTCGACCCCTGGTTTTGTAAGAGGGGTATCACACCAACCTTGAACCCGTTGGACTGTATTAAACATGGTTTTTCCATGTCTTACTACATATAATTCTGTTTTTGTCATATTCTTCACTCCTTGATTAATTAATTAAAAAAAGGGTTGGTTGCCTTCTCATAGCCAATTGTTGTCGTCTGATTATGTCCAGGATAAACGACATAATGTTCAGGTAAAATAAATAATTGTGATTTAATGCTATCTAATAGCTGTGATAATTCGCCTGTATATAAATCTGTGCGTCCAATACTACCATTAAATAAGGCATCCCCAGAAACAACGAAATCAGAAAAAACAAAGCTTACGCTCCCAATCGAGTGTCCTGGAGTAGCAACGACTTTAAAAGATATATCACCTAATGTATACTCACGTAATTCTAATTGATACTCTGCGGGGCGAACAATGACTTGTTTTTCTTTTGGAAAACTCTTAGATAAATTAAATATTGGATGTTGTAACCAATCAATTTCTTGGGGGCTTACATAAACAGGTATTTGATATTTATCACGTAATTCATCCACCGCGCCAATATGATCATAATGGGTATGAGTAAGTAAAATCGCTAGCGGTGTTAAGCCTATTTCTTCAATTTTTTGTCGAATTGTAGTTGCATCAGCTCCTGGATCAATAATTAGCAGAGTTTGATCTTGCCATATAAGATAGCAATTTTCCTCGATGTTACCTGTTACCAGACGTGCTACATGCATAAAAAGTGAACCTCCCTTTATAAAGAATAGTATCTTAAGTATAACGTAAATTATAGGGACAAACAAAGAGGAAGAATTTCTTTTTTCGAACTGTTAAAAAGGAAAAAAGTATTTTATAATAATGATTTGGAAAGGAAGGTGTCGTCATGCAATGGAAGATTGCTGTTAGAAATCTCGTTGAGTTTATTTTACGAAAAGGCGATTTAGATAATCGAACGATTAGTAATCATACAGCTCAAGAAGGAGCGAAGATTCATCGTAAGCTGCAAAAAGCGGCAGGGGATACCTATCAAAAAGAAGTTTTCTTAAGAGAAGAAACTTCGGTAGAAAATGACAAAATTATTGTAGAAGGTCGCGCCGATGGTATTTTTAAAGAAGAAGACTTATGGGTTATTGATGAGATCAAAACTTCAGAGGTACGTTTTGAAGATTTAGACGAGTCTCAAGTAGAATTATATTATGCACAAGCCAAGGTATATGCTTATATCTATTGTCTGCAAAATGAGTTATCTAACATTCAAGTACGATTAACCTACTATCAAACAAATGAAGACAAAGTAACATATAAAAAACGTACATATGATTGGTGTTTTTTAAAAGACTTTTTTGAAAAACTTTTAAAAGAGTATCATAAATGGATGGTTTTTCAGGCCGAATGGCGTCAGAAGCGCAATACAACGTTAACAAATATAACTTTTCCCTATACAACTTTTCGTAAAGGACAACGTGAACTAGCTAGTGCAGCGTATAAAACACTACGTACTAAACAAGAACTATTTGTCGAAGCACCTACAGGCGTGGGCAAAACTATATCTACACTTTTTCCAACACTTAAAGCTTTAGGAGAAAACCACGCAGATCGGCTGTTCTATCTAACAGCTAAAACAATCACACGTCAGGCAGCCGAAGACGCATTAGCTACTTTAGCAGCTGAAGGTGCTAAAATAAAAAGTATTACAATTACTGCCAAAGATAAAATTTCATTTCCAGAAGAACAAGAGAGTGCACCAGAAAATAATCCCTACGCTATTGGTTACTATGATCGAGTGAATGAGGGCGTGTGGGATATCTTACATCATGAAAATCAGATCACTCGACCTATAATTGAAGCTTACGCTAAAAAGCATACACTCTCTCCATTTGAATTATCGCTTGATGTGAGTCTTTTTTGTGATGTAATCATTGCAGATTATAATTATTTATTTGACCCTACAGTATATCTAAGACGTTTTTTTGAAGATAACAATGAAAGCTATTATTTTTTAGTTGATGAAGCCCATAATTTAGTCAATCGTTCCCGAGAAATGTATTCAGCAGATATCAAAAGAAACACTTTTGAAAGTGCACTTAAGAGTTTCCCTAAAAACTCTAAAAAGATCTTAAAGAGTTTGCGCGATATTGATAACGAATTTGCTTCGATTGAAGAGATTGCACAACAAAATGGGTGGACATTTCATCATCAAAAAGCTCCAGCGGAAACGTTAAATAAACTTCTCCTTCGATTTAGCGGATTAGCTAAAGAATGGTTAGCGGCTAACCCTGAAAACCAAAATCAAGAAGAAATATTAAATCTTTATTTTGAAGTATTACACTTTTTAAAAATTAGTGATTTTTATGATGATACTTATGAGAGCACTATTGAAATAATAGGAGATAATATAAAAATTCGACAATTTTGCATGGCGCCTGCTCATTTTTTAAATAATATGCTTCATAATGCGAAAGCAAGTTTGCTCTTTTCTGCTAGTCTAACGCCATTACCTTACTATCAAGAAGTATTAGGAGGAGATCAGGAAGCATTAAGATATCGTTTACCTAGTCCTTTTCCAGCAAAGAACCAACAAGTATTTATTGCTAGTTATATTCAAACGACCTATAAAAAAAGGGGAGATAGTTATCACTCAATTGCCCAAGCTATTGCCGATGCTGTTTACACGAAGAAAGGAAATTACTTAGTCTTTTTCCCTTCTTATAAATATTTGGACGATTGTTATGAAATTTTTCGTCAACGATTTCCTGATATAAATGTTGTCTTACAAGATACGCAAATGAACGAACAAGAAAGAGAAGATTTTTTGGCGAAATTTGTTGAAAATCCAAAGCAATCGTTAGTAGGTTTTTGTGTATTAGGAGGGATATTTTCGGAAGGAATCGATTTAAAGGGCACTCGTTTAATCGGCAGCATTGTAGTGGGTGTTGGTTTACCACAAAAAAATCATGAACAAGAATTAATCAAAGATTACTTTAACGCAAAAGAAGGCCAAGGATTTGAATACGCTTATCAGCTTCCAGGGATGAATAAAGTTTTACAAGCTGCAGGACGAGTCATTCGCGATGCAAATGACAAAGGAATCGTTTTACTTTTAGATCAACGGTTTACTAGCAACATCTATCGAAGCTTATTTCCTAGCCATTGGCAAAATATTGAAATTTGCCATAAACCAGAGCAACTCAAACAAGGACTAAAAACCTTTTGGCAAGAGTTTGACTAATAACTAACAAAACTATAAATCTCATTAATGATTAGCTATTTACTAAAAATATTCTATGAAAAATTCTGTTTTTTTATAGAAAGTATAAATTGTTTGTTTATTTACAAATAGCGTTTACAAAGTATGCAAAACAAGTTATGATTTGCTTAAAAATAGGCAAGGGGGATATTATTAAAATGGGCGCGTCACGTACAGAAGAAGAAATTAACGAAATTAAAGCGACTGTTTTAATGGCATTAGGAACCGTTATTGATCCAGAGTTAGGCGTTGATATTGTGAATCTAGGCTTAATTTATGGAGTAGAATTCGATGATGATACTGGGAATACAGAAATTCAGATGACTTTAACCACAATGGGGTGCCCTTTAGCTGATATTTTGACTGAATCTATTTATGAAGCATTAAATGAGATTCCAGAAGTCAATCAAGTGGATGTGAAACTTGTGTGGTATCCGCCTTGGACGCCGGATAAAATGAGTCGTTATGCAAGGATTGCTTTAGGAATTAGATAAGTTTAACCTTTTCGCTCATGAACTTGTGCCTTATAAAACTTGTACTGTTTATTTAACTTTTTCATAAAAAACCAGAACAAATTTCAAACTTGTTCTGGTTTTTTGCTTTATACTAAACAATTCTTAGTTATTACAGAGTATCTTGGATTAAGAGCAGATACGTTTACTGATTTTGCTGGTTGGGCATTAACTTTGCTGATTGCTATTGGTTACATCACTTATACAGTACTCATCATTCCTTTCGTTCGTAAAAATCTGTTGACGATTTCTTGGCTTAAAATATTCGGAATTTGGGTTGGACTTACATCGAGTACAGTCGAAGAAGTATTTTTCAGGCATTGAACTTTGGTTAATACTTGCCGCAATTTCTGGAAAATGGGAGTGACAAGCAGTTGATAACTGTGCCATCTACTATCTGTAAACATAAATTCAGAACCAAGGTACTACGAAACGCCTCTTGGTAGTATTAACTCAATGGGTTTACCTAATCTAGGCTTTGATTATTATCTTGACTATGTCCAGAAGTATCAAAAAAAGAGTTCTACGCCCGTATTTTTTTCAGTAGCAAGTATGAGTATGCAAGACAATATCGAGACATTAAAAAAACTTGAAGATAGTGATTTTCATGGGTTTACAGAGTTAAATTTATCTTGTCCCAACGTAGTAGGCAAACCACAAGTTGCTTATGACTTTGAATTAACAGAAAAAATATTAACAGAAGTGTTTTCCTTCTTTACTAAACCTTTAGGAGTCAAACTACCTCCTTATTTCGATCCTGCACACTTTGATCAGATGGCTACTATTTTAAATAAGTTTCCTCTTGTTTTTGTAAATGCAATTAATTCTGTTGGCAATGGTTTAATCATTGACCCAGAGAAAGAACAAGTAGTCATCAAATCCAAAGAAGGCTTCGGAGGGATTGGCGGAGAATATATTAAACCTACCGCTTTAGCGAATGTACATGCTTTTTATCAGCGCTTAAATCCCACAATCCAAATTATTGGTACTGGGGGGATTGTTTCTGGACAAGATGCCTTTGAACACATTCTTTGTGGTGCTTCAATGCTACAAATTGGCACCCAATTGTATAAAGAAGGTCCCCTTGTTTTTGATAGAGTACTTTCTGAATTGGAAGCTATTATGAATACAAAAGGTTATACCAATATTGAACAATTTCGTGGAAAATTAAAAACATTTGGGGAGTAAGTGGAGATCAAGATGATTTTTAGAAAAGCCAAAATACAAGACGTCAGTCAAATTATGGAAATCATTGCTCTAGGCATTGAGTCATTAAAAAAACAAGGTTCTCCTCAATGGCAAAACGGTTACGGCCCAACGCAAGATCAAATTAAAAAAGATATTAAAAATAGTGTTGCCTACGTGCTAATAACTGATAAAGTGATCGCTTATGCTGCTTTGCTTGCAGGAGTTGATCCTGTATATACAGCTATTACAGAAGGCAATTGGTACGATTCACAAGAGTATGTGTCAATTCATCGTGTTGTAGTTGATAGTAGATTAACAGGGAATGGGATTGCTCGAAAAATGTTAGTTGATTTAATTACTGTTAGCCAACAAAAAGGGGTTAACGATATTCGTATTGATACTCATCCTTTAAACTTTGGAATGCAAAAAGCGATTAAAAACGCGGGTTTTATCTATCGAGGAAAAGTAAATTTTCCTATACCTCATGGGGATCGATGGGCTTATCAATACCTTATAAAATGATTCGTAAGAACTTCTTTTTTATTGAGAAGTTCTTACTTTATTATCTTTACCTTTGTTAGGTGAGCGCTTTCTATAAAGAATCTTAAGAATTAAAAATAAAATAGCATTGCCAGACTATTTTTGATATCATTTTGAATGAAGGCGTCGTATAAAGCAAAAAAGTAGAAGAATTATTTTTATAACGCTAGTTGAAAAGCCTTCTTTTTTGAAACAAGCATGATAAAATAAGAAAAAGAAAAAACAGAGGGGGCTATACCATGTCCGCAAGAAAAGACACCGAAAATAGTGAAGTAGCCACAGACGGATTACAAAATACGGATTTTAACGAAATTAAGGAAGTTGCATTTCAAAATGTCGGTTCCTTATTAAAAGATTTACAAGCCTTTGAAGAAGCCATCAAAAATGAAAACATTGCTGAAATTTATCGCATCTATAAAGGAAAATTACACGAAGAGTTGAAGAAAACCTCTAATAAGCATCATGAAATTGATGAGCTACTAGCTCAAAAAATTCATGACAGCTTTACACAAGCCTTTCCCTTTATTTACCATGCGCAAAAAATTTCTCCCACATTGCATTACTATCGTTTAGGAAATTACTATCGTGAGCGACCAACAATTGCGATAGATGCAAGTATTCCAGAAATTTTTATTTTGCCAAACATCGATAAAGAATGGCAGGAATTTGCACCAGGCAAACGAGACGCCTTAAATAAGATCGAAAAAGAAATCGATGAACTGGATGCAAAAGTTATCACGGCTGAATCAGAACTAGCAAACATAGACGAGCAAATAAAAGAAACGCAAAATCAAAAAGCTGCTGCAGAAAATACAAAAGGATTGTTTAATCGCAATAAGACGGACGGAGAGGTAGAAGAATTAGAGAAAAAATTATCAGAATTAGAGAAAACAAGAAAAGAATGGCTACCTTATATTGAAGATGAGACACAAGCCAATCAACAAAGAGAACAGCTGATGAAAAGCCATCATGAGATTCGCTTAAAACAAGCTCTTGTGACAAAAGAGTTTCGTTTAATTCAACAATATTTTGGCTCTTTAAAGGCTATGAACCAACAGTTTCAAGATTTTCCATCTGCTTATTTAGGTAAAGCCAAAGGAGGAAAACAGTCGTGAGCGAAAAAGACAATCAAGCAAAAGAAGTAAAAGATAGACAACAAAATAAACAAATGACCGATGCTTACTATGAAGAAAAAGCACAGAATCATGCCGAAATTGTTTCATGGATTGCTTCAGCCGAAAAAGAATTGGCTGATCTAAGACTGCGCAAAACTTTATTAGAAGATAATTTTTCTGACTTATTAAGAGAATACCGTCGTTTAATCATCACTGATGCCGCTATCTCGACTGTTGCTAAGACAAGTTTATTAGCTTATCTTACTTACGAATTATTACAACCGCTAAAAGACGCAACTTTAAAGCAAACAGAGACATATAATATTTGGCAAGCTAAATATTTCTTGATTAAATACCAGCTGACCGATAAGAGAGAATTGGCTTTGAATTTTAAGATGAATGTCATTGATTCACGTTTTACAGCAAATTTTATGCCCTTAATTTTGTTGGATTTACAAGAGATGACAGCTACAGTAGACGAAAGTCAAGTATTAGAATTGATCCGTCTATGGTATTCAGAAAAAGTATTTTCTCGTAACCAACTATCCTTAATTAATTATGATCTAAATCGCTTATTAGCTAACTTTAAACAGCTTGGATTTTCAGTAGCTCCTAATCTTTTAGATAATACAAGAGCTCTTGAAGTGAATTTGGAGAGCGAATTTCCACTAGAAACTCGCATTCTAGATAATATTTTTATTACAACAATGGATTCCACAGAATACGACTTTGATAAAATTGGTCAAGCTGATTATCAAGTGAAATTAAATCAGGAACAAAAAGTGTATATTCACGCAAAACAAAATCGTACGCAACTATTTGTTGATTCAAATAGCCGACGTCGTTCTATTTTGGATTTTTTTACTCATTATCCATTTTTTGTTCCTTTAATTGTTCGAGATTAGATAGAAAGTCTGGAGAATTTTCCAGACTTTTTTCATTCATAAATTAAGGAGAATGCTATGCGTAAAGATTTAAACGAAATCAAACAATTTTGGGATGATTTTGCTGAAGAATATACAAAAATCCAAGCTGAATCTAAGCTGTCTATTCAAAAAGATGTTGTTCGTTTTCTAAAAGAGCAAAATATATTACCACAAGGGCGCTTCTTAGATTTAGCTGGGGGTAGTGGGAAGTATATTTCTGATTTTCTTCCATATATCCAGCATTATGTATTGGTAGATATCTCACCAGAAATGTTACAATTAGCGGCTAATATATATACTTCTCCTTGTGTTTCTTTTGTCGAAAGTAGCCAACAAAGTTTTTTAGCTAAAACCAAAGATAACAGTTTTGATCTAGTCTTTAGTGCAATGAATCCTGCGCTTGACTCAGTTGAACAACTAGAAGAAATGGGACGCATCGCTAAAAATTACGTTTGCATCTTACGTCTAGTAGAAGAAACAGATCAATTGTTTACTCCTATTGAAGAAGAACTATATGGTAAGCCTAACGAATTGGACTGGATGAACGTTTATAAAAGCTGGTTAGTTCCATCTTTTCATACGAAACGCTTTTACTATACTGTAAACGAAAACATTTCCGCTGACTTCTTTGCTTTATATTTTACTGATGAATTAACGGCTGAACAAATTCAAAAAAAGAGAAAGGAACTATTTCAGGATCAAAGGAAAATGATCAATACAACTTCTTATATTTTTGAACTACTTTATTATAACAGCTAAACGATTAACGAAGTGAGGTGAAAAAGATGCAATTGCTTGATCTGCTTGATAAAGACCATAAAGTACAGATGAAAGTAATGGATTATTTTTTGCAAAATGGCCCCACGGCAAGGGTAAAAGAGTTGAATCAATCTATCGATGTTTCTTATCCTACCTTACAAAAAGCCTTAAGTGTGCTTTATACGAACTTGCGCAATTTTAATAATAAAGCTAACTTAGTAAAAAAAATAGCGATACTTTTCTATTAGTTCTACCTTCCAACTTTTCAGTTAAACATTTTTTCTATACATATTTAGAACAATCTTTAAATTATAAGTTACTAACAAGTTTGTTTTATGAGAAAGAAATATCTATCACGAAATTAGCCCAAAAAAATAATTTGAGCGAAGCTTCCATTTTCAGACGTTTAAAAATAATCAATCGTATGTTAGCTGAATTTGATATTCAATTTAGAAATAAAAAGTTAATAGGACGCCAATTACAAATTCAACGTTTCTATTTTCAATTATTTTATAAGGCTGTACCTAGTGACCATTTAACGTATCTAAATACGAAAGATTCACTCAATCATTTAATCAATGTTATTAAAAATGATTTTCAACTTCATTTGAGTCAAAAACAAGAACAAATGTTAAGCTTACAGCTACATGTCATGCAGCGTCGCCTTGATTATCGTCAAATAATAAAAAATGAAATAGATAAAAATATGATGCAAGAAATTGAAAAAGATCCTTTTTATCAAGAGTTAAAAAATATCTTGATGCGCTTTTTGAGTCGTTTTGCTCTGCCTGGGGCAGATAATGAAGCTGTCCATTTATATCTTTTTTTTATTAGTGAAGGGCTTTTACCACAAGAAAATAAATGGTGGCAAAATTCTTCTTTTCTACATTATTTTTTAACAATTAATCAAAAAATCTATCAAACAATTACTCAGAAAAAAGCGTATGATCCAACCTTTACTAGTTTTCTTTTACAAAATCATGTAAAAATTACCTTTTACAAAGGAGAGATTCATCCCAATGAAAATCATGCCTTACTGTTATCAGATATTGACCCTAATACTATGAATCAATGCATGTCTATTGTGGAAAAAAGCCTAACGCGCAAGATTTCACATTCGCAATGGGTAATGCTTGATGCTTCTTATGGGCTCATTTACGATATTTATCAAAGACGGCTGCAAAAAGAAGTACTGATTGGTGTAATAGACGATGGATCATTAGAAGCAGAAGAGATCATGCGTTTTATTAAACAGTCTCTGGCAGGTATGGCAAACATCACCATAAAAAAAGCCAAAAAGCGGAACTACGATTTGTTGGTTGCTAAGGATGTCTCAGGTCTACAATCGCTTTCATATACACAAAGTTATCTTTTAACAGGAGTTTTATCTTCATTTGAGGCACAACGATTAAAAGACGCAGTTCAAAAAATCATCCAAGAAAAGTAGGAGGGACGGCAAAAATGCGAGTAGTAATTATCGGTGGATCTCATGCAGGAATTGCAGCCGCTAGACGTTTAAAAAAAATGGACGCAAACATAGAAGTATTCATTATTGAACGTTCGAACATTTTAGGTTATGTGGGAAGCGGTTTGAATCTTTACTTGGAAGGTATTATTAGTAATCTAACAGAAGCAAAAACTTATAGTACTACCCAGTTGTCAGCAGAAGGTATTAACGTTTACTTAAATACAGAGGCAATAACCATCCAAAATGAACAGAAACAAGTGATAGTTTCTTCTTCCTCCGAGCAAAAGGCCAAAGAGAACATTTCTTATGGCTATTTAATATTAGCGATGGGCTCAAGTCAATATCAAACAGATTTTCCCTTACAGTCTAGTCAAGAAATGATTAATTACAAGACCCTTCCTCAAGCAAAACAAGCAATGACTCATCTTCAATCAGCTAAAATAGTCACGATTATCGGAGCAGGGTTAATTGGACTTGAATTAGCTAACACCTTAGCAAAATATCAAAAAGAAATCTATATAGTCGAACGTATGGATAGTGTATTATTTCGCTATTTTGATAAAGAGATGACACAAAAGTTAATAGAAAGCTTCCCTGAAAATGTTCATATATTTTTAAATAATAGTGTTGAAAAAATAAATTTAAATGAGCAAAAACAGGAGAAAGAGGTTATTTTATCTAATAAAGATACTCTAGTTTGCGATGAAGTCGTATTTGCAATTAATCCACGTCCTAATGTGAATTTGGTCGCAGATACCTTAACAATTAACCAAGACGGCGCGGTTTGTACGGATCAATATCTACAAACTTCTGATCCTTTTATTTACGCAGTAGGAGATCTGATTTCCATTGATTTCAATGATTCAGCTTCTGCGATGTACCTTCCGTTAGTCACAAATGCTTATCGTACAGGTATTGTTGCTGCTTCAAATATCTTCATGAAAGAAAAAATTCCTTTTTCAAAGGTCCAAAGAACTGTTGTAAGTAAACTTTTTGGGTTTTATTTAGCTAGCTCTGGTATTAATAAAACAGAAGCTTTATACCATGGATTTCAAACTTCCTCAATTACAAAAACATACACACAGAAACAACTTTTTGCCAAAGAAGATGGATTTGAACTAACGTTAAGACTTGTTTTTGATCAAGAAAGTAAACAAATTAGAGGCGCCCAATTGGTAACAAATAGCCCCGAGAGTTTAGAAATTATTAATACGATTTCCGCTTTAATTACTATGCAAGCAAGTTTACAGCAAATAGCTACTATGGATTTTTATTTTAATCCTAAACTATCCTTACCCTTGCATTTTTTGAATGATCTAGCATTGGAAGCTTTAAGCAAGGAATAATAAATTGGAAGCTTAGTTAGTTATTTTTTCTTAAAATAACTATAGGAAATCTTGTATTGCAAATTTTGTTCGTTTAACATAAGTGATTGAACGAATAAATGATAGGAGACAAACAATGAGTAAAAAAGCGATCAGTGCCATTATTTGCTTTGTTTTTTGTGTCCTTATAAGCTTTGGCATACAGTTAACAAGCGGCACTTTATATAGTCAGCCTTTGGCAAAAATTGATCAAATTGAAATAAATGATCAACAACAAGATATTCAAGCAACTAAAATGAATGGACAAGATAAAGGGGAGTCGGTCCATCTCACAGCTAAATACCGTAATAATGAGCTAGATACCACTCATTTTTCTGAAGGAGAACAAGTTTTTTATTCCCAAGGACAAGCTGAGGAGAAAAAGCGCGATGGCTTCGTGTTCTTTATGGTTGCTTTCTTATTATTCACTCTCATTTTTATTGGAGGAAAAACAGGGGTAACCACGTTTATTAGCGTTATTTTAAATAGCGCTGCTTTATTTTTAATTGTCGCTGTTTATCGCAGCTATACGAATATTTCACTAGTAATTTTTACAGCTATTTATACGGTCTTATCGATTGCTATCACCTTATTTCTTATTGACGGCATTAAAAAGGATAGTTTGCAGAAGTTTTTTGCAACGCTTTTGACCGTTTTTAGTGCTTTTTTTATTTGTTTTATTGCAATGGAGATTTTTAATGATGAAGGATTGCGTTTTGAAGACATGGGAGCTTTAACACGTCCTTATCGACCGATCTTTTTATCTGGCTTACTAGTAGGAGCTATTGGTGCTTCGTTAGATACAGTTGTTTCGGTGGTTTCTACTTTAGAAGAAATTGAAGCTAAAAATCCGATCGTTACATTAAACCAACTTATTCACTCAGGAAAAAAGGTCGGAGAAGACATTAGTTCAACAATGGTCAATGTACTAATATGTTCTTATTTTAGTAGTGCTATTCCAATGATGCTAATTTATCTTCATAATGGCTGGCCTTTTGCGCAAACAGTTAGTATGCTACTATCTATAGAATTTGTACGTGTGTTATGTGGAGGATTTGGTATTTTACTTTCCATTCCATTTTCCCTTCTTTTCTTTCAATTTAACCGGAAGGGGGCAAAACAATGAATGTCATTACAAGTCTATTGATTGTGTTCATCCTACTTTTAGTTCTTATTTTAGGCCGATCTTCATTTTATGTACTAAGTGGCTTGTTTATGAACATACTCTTATTTTTCCTTTTAATCTTTTTTTTACATCAAGGAATCCCCGTTTATATCGCGGCACTTAGTTATATTTTATTAAACAGTCTAATCACTTTAGGATACGTTAATGGTTGGAATGAAAAGACAAAAGCGGCTTTTTACAGCTTGGTTTTATTCCTAATAATTTTATCCTTAGTTTTTATACCTTTAATTCAAAAATTATCTATTTCAGGATTTTCTTCCCAGGAATTAGAAGAACTAGCCGCATTAAACTTGAATGTCCCGATTTCTTTTTCACAACTTAGTGTTTCTGTGATCTTAATTGGCGTATCAGGAGCGCTCATTGACGGCAGCATGTCCATCGCCAGTGCAACGTCAGAAATTTTTGAGCGTCGCTATCAAAAAATTGATAGGAAAATGTTGTTTTCTTCTAGTATGGCAGTAGTTAAAAATATCTTGAATTCTACCGTAAACACCTTGTTATTTGCCTTTATTAGTACTGGTCTGGCTTTGATTTTTTGGTACCAAGATTTGGCTATTCCTTGGTATGAAATGATTAACTCCAAGGCTTTTGTTTTTGAATTTGCCGTCATCGTGCTATCGAGTATTAGCGTAGCTTTAGTATTACCCTTTACGGCAGTGGTAACTTGTCGTTACTTATTAAAAACTCCTGAAAAAATGTAAAATTATTCTTCTGAGTAATAAAACCACTTACTAGCTTTCTTTTTTGACTAGTAAGTGGTTTTGTTTATTTCTAATAAACTTTATATTCTTGACCTGTTTGCTTGCCTTCAACACTTTTTAAAAAAGCATTGGCTACCTCTTTGCCGGAAACGGGTGTAAAACCAATAAAAGATTCGCCATAATCTTCCATGGATTCTTCTAAAATATTAGGACTTACACAATTAATGCGCTGTCCATTTTTTAAGTCAATAGCAGCTGATTTTACAAAAGCAGCCACACCGCCATTGGCCATAGCTGCAGAAGCACCTCCAGGAATAGGATCATCTTTCATAATCCCAGTAATTAGTGTTATGCTTCCATTTTCATATAAATAGTGTTGGCCCACTAAAGCTAAATTTATTTGACCTAGTAGTTTACTAAGCACAGCTGTTTGATTGATTTCTGGTGTTAATGAGTGTACGGGGGCAAATTCAGCCGCACCAGCTGTGCTGATAATGGCATCAACAGCTCCAGCTTTTTTAAATAAATTTTCTATACTTTCTTTTGAAGTTAAATC
Organism: Tetragenococcus muriaticus DSM 15685; assembly: GCF_000423785.1. Lineage (GTDB taxonomy): Bacteria > Bacillota > Bacilli > Lactobacillales > Enterococcaceae > Tetragenococcus > Tetragenococcus muriaticus. The sequence goes on from NZ_AUIQ01000001.1 coordinate 122,975, forward strand.
GACATGGATATCCCCACTAAAACGTCCTGCAGTAATTATCTCATGATTTCTAGCTAAAAGGCGGTGGGTGACCAACTGACCGATCGTACCGCTTGCTCCTACAAGTAAAATACGCAAATTCATGTCCTCCTTTATATATACTTAATTTTTATTATAACAAAATTTTTAATGTTTATTTAGTTTAGCTTGCATTTTAACTAAAAGACTTTTCCTTTAACAGTGGAAGTTTTATACTAATGGGAGATAAGTACAAAGGAGTAAGAAAATGAAAACATCTTTAACCACTCAAATGGAGGAAACATTATATTACTTTCTTCGTGAAAATGGATTTATTGCTATTGAAGAAGTTACCACACCTGATGAACAAGGAATTGTAGACACACTTGGTTGTCGTTTGGATAATAAACAACAATTCGAGTGGCGTTGTTATGAATTAAAAGTCAGTAAAGCAGATTTTCGTTCTTCAGCTAAGCTTTCATTTATTGGTCACTACAACTATTTTGTCCTACCTGAGCAGCTTTATATAAGTGTAAAAGAAGAAATTCCCTCTCATATTGGTGTTTTAGTCTACCATCCTTATATCAGTGAAGATTTGCCCCTTTCTGGGTTTTTTATTACTGAAAAAAAGCCTCAAAGGCAGCTGTTACAAGTAAACGAAGATGAACTGCTTTATCACTTAATTTCTTCTCAAGCAAGAGAAGTAGGAAAGGCCAAACAAACTGCACGAGGTTTACACACATTTAGCACCAAACAAGTATATAAAGAATTAAAAAAACGCCAACCAGAATATGATTTATTTGGAGGCGGGGCTAACTACTATGACCGCTTTATTGAAGATACGCAAAATCAAGCAATTGAAGCTTTAAAAGAAGAACTAGAGGCTACTCGAGAAGCTTATTTTCAATTAGAACAAAAATTGGATAAGGAGCATAGAAACTAATGTATTATCCTTATTTTAGAGGAAAACAGTTCGATCTTTTGGCGTTACGCGCTCTTTTAGAAAATGATAGATTATCTAAAAAAGTAATTCCTATCATTGAGCCTATTAAAAATACAGCTACTCTACATAAACTTTTAACTTATGCGCAAAAAAAGCAACATCCTTTTTATTTAGTGCAAAACCCACAACTAGGAGAGTTTAATACACACAATGCTGGCAATTCCTTACAAGAAATTCCGGCGAGAAAAGCATTATTAGTAGATCAACCCTTAGAGTCAATGAACTCATCTGCTGAACTACTAATCATTGATCAACCTTCTGTTGCTTTAAGTAGTGATTGGACAGGTAACCAAAAACCAGTTTTCATCCCTCCAGAATTTCGCCTACTAAATAAAGTCATAGGGGATAAAATTATCTCGCAGGACTATTTCACGCGTTTACCTAAATTAAGTTTTTATAAAATGTGTAGGGATGAATTATTTTCTATAGACCATTTATCTTATAAACAAAGGGGCTTTTTCGGTTTTAGTGATTTTTCGATCGATAGTCGTATTTATTACGAAAAAAGTTACCCATCAAATTTGTTAAGTCTACATTTGCTATATTTTTCTAAAGAGCAATTACGTATTCATCATTTTTTATCTACAGAAGAACCGGCTACTCAAAAAGAAAAATTTTTAGAATTAATGCAAGAGGTTTACGCATGGCAAAAAGTTTTATCTCAAGAAAATTTAACAAAAGGATTAGCTTTATTGTTAGATTATGCTAAACAACAAAAGTTTCCCGGCATGGGCGTTATGCGCAAAGCTTCTGTCATGCATCATATGGAACTAATGGGTCGCTACTTGGAGAATAAAAATTAAGCTAAGAACATCTTAAAATTTACATATGTAAACGAAAGTGTTATATTGAACTTAGTTTTAAATATCAACCTAAGGAGATGGCATGATTGAAATTAAAAAGTCTTAGCTTTATTACACTTTTATCGACAGTATTTCTTTTAGGAGCTTGTAGTAATAATGAAGATACGACAGAAGGACAAAATAGTTCAACTGCAAGTACAGAAATGAGCGAAATGCAAGATTCAAGCGATCATATGGAAGGAATGCAAGGACAAAATGCTGAAATTACGGGAATTCATGAAGGTCCTGCTTATATGATTAATTTTGAACCTAATGATGGCAGTAAAGAATTTGTAAACCATAAATGGGTTACAGAAGATGAATTATCACCTGTAGATCAATAAAAGTAAACTTAGGGGCAAGCCGAAATATTTGAAGCGCTTTTTGTGCTTTGCTACAATTGCATTAGAGCTTGAAAGATAGCTAAAAAAGCAAGGAGGAACTGTTTATGCAAACTTATGACAAATTATTTTATAACGGTCAATGGCAAGATGCGCAATCAAATGATTACTCTGATATTATAAACACTGCCAATGAAGAAGTTATTGCAAAAGTAGTCAAAGCTTCTCATCAAGATGTTGACCAAGCAGTAGCATCTGCTAAAGCTGCTTTTGATCAATGGAATAACACTTCTCCTGAAACACGCGCTAAATATATTGAAAAAATTGCTGACGGCATTGAAAAACGCCAAGATGAAATTGCCGATACCATGGTAGAAGAACTAGGTACTTCTAAAGCTTTCGCAGATAAAGGACAAGTACCGATGTCATTAAAAGAAATCCGTTACCATGGTAGAAGAACTAGGTACTTCTAAAGCTTTCGCAGATAAAGGACAAGTACCGATGTCATTAAAAGAAATCCGTGGAACTTTAGACGCGTTTAAGAACTTTAGTTTTGAAGAAGAGCTTGATAACGCAACTATTATTAAAGAAGGCTACGGTGTGGTTGGTTGTGTAACTCCTTGGAACTTTCCAATGAACCAAATACAACGTAAAATTACGCCAGCTTTACTAGCTGGAAACACTGTAGTAGTAAATCCAGCATCAAATACGCCACTTACAGCTATTATTTACGCTGAAACCATTGAAGAAGCAGGTTTACCTGCAGGTGTTTTCAACTTAGTTACAGGTAGTGGCGGAGATACAGGCGACTATTTAACACAACATCCAGATGTATCTGTTGTTTCCTTTACTGGTTCAACTGAAGTTGGTAAAGGTTTATATAAAAATGCAGCAACGACAGTGAAAAAATTAGTGCTTGAATTAGGTGGTAAATCCCCAATGATTTATCTTAAAGGCGGCGATTTACAATTAGCCGTTGAATCAGCTGCAAGTACTGTTTTAGACAACCAAGGTCAAACATGCTCGGCTTTAACTCGTCTATTAGTACCCAAAGATGAACTTGAAAGAACAAAAGAAGTCATCAAGGATTACTATAAAGATGTAAAAGTGGGCGATCCTACTGAAAAAGATACCCGAGTAGGTCCTATGGTTTCCAAAGAACAAATGGATACAGTCTTGGAATATATCCAAAAAGGTGTGGACGAAGGAGCTAACGTACTTGTTGGTGGCAACCGTCTCAACCGTAAAGGATATTTTGTCGAACCAACTGTGTTTACAGACGTTACTAACGACATGACAATTGCTCAAGAAGAAATTTTTGGCCCTGTTCTAGTCGTTATCACTTATGACACACAAGAAGAAGCTGTTAAAATTGCTAACGATTCTTCTTATGGTTTATCTGGCGGTGTAGTAGGGCCAGAAAAAGAAGCCATGGAAGTTGCTCGTCAATTAAGAACAGGAAATGTCGCTATAAATGGCGGCTCACGTACACCAAAAGCTCCATTTGGCGGATACAAACAATCAGGTCTTGGTCGTGAAAACGGCTTGTATGGTTTAGAAGATTATTTAGAAGTCAAAGCTTTATTTAAATAATCTAACTAAACAAAGAGAATACGCTAAATAACAACAGAATACGTTATTTAGCGTATTTTTTATTTATTGTTAAAAAGCGATATTTTTTTATATTTTTCTTTTTTATATTACAATAGATGTATCGTTAAAAAGAAAATCTTTTTATGGAGGGAAAAATATGAGTCATTTAGAAAATAATAATACGTACGAATATGTCATTGTCGGCGGCGGCATGGTCGCAGGTTACGCTGTAAACGGTATTCGTAAAGAAGATCCTACTGGTTCTATTCTCGTAATTTCAAAAGATGCTGACGTTCCTTATGAACGACCTGCTTTAAGTAAAAAATTATGGCTAGACGATGAGTTTACTGAAGAAAACATAAGAGTTGGGGCAGAGAACCAAGCCAATGTAGCTTTTCGTTTTAACACTACCGTTAATAAAATTGATCGAAGTAATAAAAATGTTCAGTTAGGTGATGACGAAGTTGTTTATTATGATCAATTGTTACTTGCTACAGGTGGTGAACCAATGACCATCGATGGGCCAGATGATCCACATGTGATTGTATTTAGAGACTGGTCAGATTATCGAAAATTGCGCCAATTTAGCGGAAATAATAAACATGTGATCGTCGTAGGGGGCGGCTATATTGGTAGTGAAGTTGCAGCCGCTTTAGCTCAAAATAATACCAAAGTTACCATGGTTTATTTAGAAAATACATTAGGAGAAAATCAGTTTCCAGAATCCATTACTGCTGAATATGAAGACACATTCAAAAAAAATGATGTCGAATTGATAAATGGTAAAAAAGCAGAGTCTTATCAACGCGATGGGAGCCAGCTTGTAGTTACTTTAGATGACGGCACACAACTCACTGGAGATACTGTTGTTATAGGCTTAGGCGTTTCTCCAAGAATTGCTTTAGCTAAAGCTAGTGGATTAAAATTAGACGGTGATGGCGTAGAGGTCAATGAATATTTGCAAACAAGTGATCCATCGATTTGGTCTGCAGGCGATATTGCTTATTATCCTGATAAAATATTAGGCTACCAAAGAATTGAACACGTGGATCATGCTAGAAACTCTGGAGATCAAGTAGGAAGAAACATGGCGGGAGCTCATGAAGTTTATACCCGCACTCCTTACTTTTACTCCAACATATTCTCGATTTCTTGGCAAGCTATTGGTACATTAGATCCAAACTTAGAACAAGTATTTGATACCAGAGACAACGGAACGATCGTTTATTTCTTAAAAGAAGATCGTTTAGCTGGTGTTTTACTTTGGAATGTATCTGTAGACCTAGACGATGTTCGTAATTTATTAGCGAACCCACCAGCTAATAAAGAAGCCTTAATCGGCTCCATTAAAGAAAATTAAGAGGAACTGCTTTTATATTTGCTTATTAGACGAACATTGAATTTTCTAGTAAAAAAAGAAAGTTCCTAGACAAAAAGAATACTTTTTGCTATAGTATATAAGTGTTATACGAATAAGCAAACAGGTTGAGCGCAAGCTTTCAAGACATGTCTTCCAAGGGCGAGGAAGACCTTGTTTGCTTGCGCTTTTGTATGCTTTTTTATAAATAAACTAGAAAGGATGAAGAAAGTGAAACTCTATCAACAAACAAAAGATCAAGTCATAGAGGACTTTCAGGTTGATTTACAGAATGGGTTAACAGACGAAAAGGTAACTCAACAACGTGAAAAATACGGTGAGAATAAACTACCTGAAAAAAAAGAGGACCCTTATTGGAAGGTCTTTCTTAAAAACTTCAAGGAACCTATTGTCATTGTACTAATGGGAGCAATTGTTTTATCTTCATTAAGTGCTTTTCATGATATTCAAATTCAAGGTAATTTAGAAACTGGATATGAGTCACTATATGAAGCAGCAGCTATTTTTATCTTAATTATCATTAATGCATTTCTAGGATTTTGGCAAGAAATTAGTGCTCGGAAGAGTCTAAATGCACTAAAAGAAATGAATACCCGAAACACTACGGTATTACGTAACGGGAAGTGGCAAACGATTCCTGTTAACGAAATGGTGGTTGGCGACATCGTAAGTAACCAAGTTGGCGACTTTGTTGAAGCAGATGTTCGTTGGCTAGATGTAAACGAACTTCAAGTCATTGAATCTCATTTAACTGGGGAAGCTGACGCTATTGAAAAGGGTACGGAAGCAATCAGTGAAGATGTCGAACTTGGTGACCGAACCAATATGGGCTTTTCTGGTTCTACTGTTTCCAACGGACAAGGAACTGGCGTTGTTGTTGCAGCAGGGGCAAATACTGAATTAGGTAATATTGCTCAAATGATTGAATCTGTTGAAGAAAAACCTTCTCCTCTACAAAATACCGTTAATAAACTAACAAAAACCCTTATGTTCATTTCTGGGATTATTGTTATCTTTACTCTTATTATGGGAATTATTCAAGCAGGTGAACTTAGTTTTGCATCGATTGGTTCTGTCCTATCAACTTCAATTGCACTAGCAGTCGCTTCTATTCCAGATGCTTTACCGGCTGTATTATCTATTGTATTAACCATCGGCGCTAGCGCTATGGCTAAAAACAAGGGATTAATTAAGTCATTAAATAGTGTAGAAACATTAGGTGCTACCTCCTATATTTGTTCCGATAAAACAGGAACATTAACTAAGAACGAAATGACCGTTGTTCAATATTATGCCAATGGCCATAAATATGAAGTAACTGGTCTAGGTTACAATCCTAATGGAGAAGTTAAAAATCAAGATAATGACGATCCAGTCGCTACATCAAAAGCCTTCTTATATGGCGCCGTATTGTGTAATGATTCTTCCGTCCAAGAAAATGACAACGGAGAGTATACGCCTCTAGGACTTCCGACTGAAGTTGCTTTAACTGTATTAGGGAAGAAAGTAAATATTAGTCGCGAAGATTTGCAACAAGACAAAGAAATTGTTCGCACGCTACCTTTTTCAAGTAGCCGTAAAATGATGAGTGTCATTGTAAAGGAAAACGATGGTAAATATACCTTGTATACTAAGGGCGCACCGGATGTTATGATCAACCGTAGCAATGGTATTTTAAAAGATGGTGAAGTTGACAAGACAGAAGAAGAAAGAAACAACTTTTTATCCATCGTAGATGATTATGCCGATGACGCTTTACGTACATTAGCAGTTGGACAAAAAGAGATTACTGAAGATGAAGCCTTGAACGGAACAACAGATACACTTGAGCATTCTCTTGTCTTAACTGGGGTCGCAGGAATTATTGACCCTGCACGTGAAGAAGTTAAAGTTTCTGTTCAAACGTTGCACAATGCTAATGTTGAAGTGGTTATGATTACAGGTGACCATGAAAAGACAGCACGAGCTATTGCGTATGACTTAGGCATCGTTGATAGTAAATCTGCTCCTGTTGTTAAAGGCGTAGATATTGAAAAAATGTCCGATGATGAATTGTATGAAACGGTAAAAGAAACTAATGTCTATGCTCGTGTGTCACCAGAACATAAACAACGTATTGTTAAACAATTACAAAACTATGGTCAAATCACAGCTATGACTGGTGATGGTGTCAACGATGCTCCTGCGTTACGCGTGGCAGACATTGGTATTGCAATGGGTGTCGCAGGAACAGAAGTAACAAAAGATTCAGCAGATTTGGTGTTGCTAGATGACAAATTTACAACCATTGAAAATGCAGTCAAAAGTGGACGGACGATTTATGGTAACATTAAAAACTTTATCCGTCATGAACTGACAACCAACGTTGCTGAAGTGCTTTCGATATTAATAGGATTGCTATTTTTCACTCAAACAATTGGAAACGTTCCTGGCGCAACACCAACTTTATCAGCATTGATGGTATTATGGGTGAACATGGTCAGTGACGCAGTCCCTTCCTTTTCCCTAGGTTATGATGTTCCTGAAGCAAATATTATGGAAGAATCACCACGTGATCCAGATGAATCAATATTAGCTAATTATACTTGGTCTCGTGTATTAATCCGTGGTATCTTTATGGGACTAATGGTATTTGTAGCATTCCTTTGGGCTGCTCACCAAGGTATGTCAGATAGCCAAGCACAAACAGTAGCCTTTCTAACACTAGTATATGGACAGTTATGGCACGTTTTTGATGCTCGTAGTACAAGAACCTTATTTGAACGAAATCCATTTGAAAATAAATATCTAGTGGCTGCTGTTTTATTCGCTGGAATCAGTTCTTTCTTAGTAACAATTATCCCATTCTTTAACTTAGTTATGGGTACAGCTCCACTTGATGGCTATGTTTATCTGTTAGTTCTATTTGTTCCTGCATTACCTACGTTGATTTTGTCAGGAATCAAAGAGCTATTTGGCGTTAAGATTTGGTAATTTTGACACAGTTCAAAAGACATATGGTGATTATTTCATCATATGTCTTTTTTTATGTAAAAAATATTTTATAATAGAAAATTCAATCAAATAAGCAAGGTTTTACAACTATTGACAGTGGATAAAAAAACGCGGATAATATATTTATACGAGAAAAAAGGAGATTTTTATATGGAAAAAGACCCTATGGCTAAAAATGGGTTAGATTCTTATCAAAGTAGTCGTAACCAAAATGTTGGTAACAATCCAGAATTACAAACAAATGCTGGAGCTCCAGTTTTCAACAATGACAATACGATGACAGCAGGTCAACGTGGTCCTAGTATGTTACAAGACGTTTGGCTATTAGAAAAGCTTGCCGATTTTAATCGTGAAGTCATTCCTGAACGTCGTATGCATGCCAAAGGATCAGGCGCTTTTGGAACCTTTACAGTAACACACGATATTACTAAATATACCAAAGCCAGCATTTTTTCCGAAATAGGTAAAAAAACCGAAATGTTTGCTCGTTTTTCCACTGTTGCTGGTGAGCGTGGTGCTGCAGACGCTGAACGTGATATCCGTGGTTTTGCTTTAAAATTTTATACAGAAGAAGGGAATTGGGATTTAGTTGGAAATAATACCCCCGTGTTTTTCCATAGAGATCCAAAACACTTTATTGATTTAAATCGTGCGATTAAAAGAGACCCACACACCAATATGAGAAGTCCTAACAATAATTGGGATTTTTGGACATCATTGCCAGAGTCGTTGCATCAAGTAACCATTACTATGAGTGACAGGGGAATACCTTCTTCTTATCGCTTTATGCATGGTTTTAGTTCTCATGCTTATAGTATGGTTAATGCAGATAATGAACGTGTATGGGTACAATTTCATTTTCGTTCTCAGCAAGGGATACAGAATTTAACAGACCAGGAAGCAGAAATTGTTAATGCGAATACTCGTGAATCTCATCAAGCGGATTTGTATAATGCGATTGAACAAGGCAAATATCCCAAATGGAAAATGTATATTCAAGTGATGACAGAAGAGGAAGCTGATCAATTAGACTATAATCCTTTTGACCTGACAAAGGTTTGGTACAAAGAAGATTTTCCCTTCATCGAAGTAGGAGAATTCGAATTAAATAAAAATCCAGAGAATTACTTCCAAGATGTGGAAGAAGCATCGTTCAACCCTGCAGCACAAGTACCTGGGATTGGTATTTCTCCAGACCGCATGCTACAAACTCGCGTTTTCGCCTATCAAGATGCAGCACGCTATCGGGTTGGTGTAAATCATCATCAAATACCCGTTAATTCTCCTAGAGGAGTGAAAAATCCTCATCCTTATAGTCGCGACGGACAAGGACGTATGGATGGAAATCTTGGTAGTGAAGTTCATTATACGCCTAATAGCTACGGAAATTATACAGATCATAAATCCATGGAGTATCCACCAATGCAGGGTGGAAATGTACAAAATTTTGATTTTAGAGAAGACGATCATGATTATTATACTCAGCCTGGTATGCTTTTCCGTAAAATGACGAAAGAACAACAACTTGTACTATTTGAAAATACTGCTCGTAATATGGGAGATAGTACGTTACAAATTAAGCATCGTCATATCAATAATTGTTATCAAGCAGATCCTAATTATGGCGCAGGCGTTGCTAAAGCATTAGGAATCGACCTAAAAGATGTTGATTTAACACCAACGCCTCGTGATTCGGAACAAGCCAATGATGAAGCAAATGCTCGTGGGTATGAGACTTTAAACGTACCAACAGAACCTGCTACGCCAGAAACTGCAAAAGATTTGGGACCTGAAGGGCGCGATACAAACATTGAGGACCCTTCCTATTTGGCCGATCCAATGAATGATCCATTTTTATTATAATATGAAATAATTTTTGAAAAAGTATAGGAGCTAATAAAATAGCGCCTATACTTTTTTATCCATTTCTAAATGCGCCTCTTAGTTGTTAGAAAAGGAATAATTATAATGTTATGATTTAAAGAAGAATAAAATTAATATAACATTGGGAGGTATTGATGAATGAAAATTGTCATTTTAGACGGATACGCTTTAAATCCTGGGGACATTGATTGGGGACCATTAAAGGAAATAGGTGAATGCGAGATATATGATAGAACATCATTTAATGATAAAGAAGAAATTTTGGAACGGATCGGTGATGCGCGAATCGTTTTGACGAATAAGACGCCTTTAGATGAAGGAGTTCTTAACACGGCACCTAATTTACAATATATAGGTATCTTAGCTACTGGTTATAATATCATCGATATTGATGCAGCAGCTAAAGCTGGAATTACAGTAACTAACGTTCCGGCATACGGAACAGAGGCTGTAGCTCAGTTCACATTTGCTTTGTTGTTGGAAATCACAAGTCAAGTCGGCTTACACAACCGTTTAGTACATGAAGGACAATGGTCGCGCAATCCTGATTTTAGTTTCTTTGCTACACCACTGACAGAACTTCAAGGAAAAACGCTAGGGCTTGTTGGGTTTGGGCGAATTGCACAAAAAGTTGCTGAAATTGGCCATGCATTTGGAATGAAAGTCATCTTTTATAACCATCGTCCTAGAGATAATAAAGCTGAATGGTTACAACAAGTTAGCTTAAATGAGCTATTAAGTCAGTCTGACGTCGTTAGCTTACATGTACCACAAACTCCTGATACAAAAGAGTTGATCAATAGTTCTTCACTACAAAAAATGAAGAATACTGCCATTTTGATTAATACTGCACGTGGTGGTTTGATCAATGAAGCAGACCTTGCTGAGGCCTTGAATACTGAACAGCTTTCTGCTGCAGCAATGGACGTAGCACAATATGAGCCAATCAATGAAGATAGTCCGTTACTAACAGCTAAGCATTGTTACATTACACCACACATAGCCTGGGCGCCACAGGAAACAAGGAAACGATTATTAGATATTGTCGTTGATAATTTAACAGAATTTTTAGCTGGACGAAAGCAAAATACAGTCACATAACTAGAAAGCAGCTTTAAATAACTATATTTTTCAACATTACCAATAATATTGGGTATAAAGGGAAACTTCATTCAATTCAGAAACGAAAAGTTCCTATTGAATGAAGTTTTTTATCTTATTTGAGCAAAAATAAAATTTTTGGAAAAAAGAAAATAATTTGAAATTGAATTGCAGATATTTTTATTGTAATGTAGTCATTAAGTTAAATTTGAATGATTGTAAGTAGAGGAGTGGAGTTAGTGTCATTGCTCCTAATTTGCTTTAATAAAATAGGACAAGATGATGAAAGGTAGGAATGTTTTATGTCTTTAGAGCGCGTAAAAGAATATTTTTCCACACTAGAAATGGAAAATCGAGTGAAAATTTTGACTGGATCTAGTGCAACAGTAGATCAAGCAGCCCAAGTATTAGGTTGTTTACCCGAAAAAATTGCAAAAACGATGTCATTTACATTGAATGAAAGGCAAAATATTCTTATTGTGATGGCAGGAGATGCTAGAATTGATAATAAAAAGTATAAATCCTTTTTTGGGAAAAGAGCAAAAATGATTCCTAAAGATTTTGTCGAACAAGCTATTGGGCATTCACCTGGTGGCGTATGTCCTTTTGCGATAAAACCTAATGTGGATGTCTACTTAGACGAATCACTAAGAGATTTTGACTGGATCTATCCTGCAGCCGGAGATAGCCAAAGCGCGGTGGAATTAACACCTAACGAATTAGAAAAATATTCGTCTGCAAAAGATTGGGTGGATGTCGCAAAAGATTGAAAACAAATCACCATTTTGTAATAGATTGACAAAGGAACAAAAATAAAAAACAAAGTAGACAATGAATTAATGTTTATTGACTACTTTGCTATAATAATTCATCATGTTTGCCGGTGCGGGTGAGAGTAAGGGTAAGTTTATTACTGTCAATCCTATAAATGAGCAGCCAATCTTTTTCAATATGCAGTTCACGGAAGCCTTGCCACTTCCCCGTCAGCGCGTGGTCCTTGTAAATTCTAGTAAGTTCACTTTGACGTCTATGAATTAGCAATTCCATAACCTGTTCAAATTTTTTTGGATTATAATGTTTTTTTTAGTATCTTTTTATAATCTCTTTTAAAAAGTGGTGTGTACCTAATCTTCAGCATTTAAACTCTCCATAAGTTCTTTTACTGTATCAAAAATTTCAAGATTGTCTGAATTTGCTTCCTGTCTAGCTTGAATATTATCAGGATTTTCTAAATGAGGTTGGAAAGGTATGCTGTTTTCTCTTACAGACTGTTTAAGGAAAATAGTGACGGCAGTTGTTAAGTCCATACCTAGCTCATTGTAAACTTCTTTAGCTTGTTCTTTTAGTTCCTCGTCAATACGAATGCTTAAACGGGTATCATTATGGTTTTTATCGCTCATATTGATCACTCCTTTTATTGATAATTCTATTATACATCACTGCACCACCAATGTATATACATTGGTCACATACGATTTGTTAGAATGGGTGCTTCTTTAGTTTGTTTTATGTTACAACTAGTAAAAAAATGGAGGAATAACAAATGACATTTGAAGAAATTTTACCAAAGTTAAAGCAAGGAGAAAAAATTATTCGCGAGGGTTGGAGTGGTTTTGAATTATACGTGATTCTGGTTTCAGATGAAGAATACGATGGTTGTCCAGTGACCCCTTATTTTTTGATTAAAACATCTGATGAGGGATTTTCAATCTTTCTACCAACTGTTTGTGATCTTTTAGCAGAGGATTGGAGAGTAGTAAAAGCATGAGTGAGTTTCAAGATAAAGTTGTTTTTATTACAGGCGCTGCTTCAGGAATCGGTTATGCACAAGCGAGCGCATTTTTAGAAGCTGGTAGTTTTGTATTTGGTGTAGATATTCAAACGGATTTCGGTAAATTGAGTGATAATCCGCATTTTCAATCTTTTTCTGGAGACCTAACCCAAGTAAATATTTGTCAAGAAGCGGTTTTAGTTTGTCAGCAGTACTTCGGCGATATTGAGATTCTATTGAATACTGCTGGAATTTTAGATGCCTATCAAACAATTGAAGAAACTGATATCAACTTGTGGCAAAAAGTTCTAACAACTAATTTAACAAGTATGTTTGTCATAACTAAAGAAATCATTCCACAGATGGTAAAAAAATCTTCTGGAACGATTATTAACATCGCATCAATAGCAAGTTTTGTTGCTGGAGGTGGAGGTATTGCCTATACTTCAGCTAAACATGCAATTGCTGGCTTTACGAAACAATTAGCCTTAGATTATGCAGAGAAAGGAATTCATATCAATGGCATTGCGCCAGGAGCAATTCAAACGCCAATGAACGCTGCAGATTTCGAAGGCGACGGTACGATGGCCCAATGGGTAGCTGACGAAACGCCGACTAAACGTTGGGCACGACCAGAAGAAATTGCGTCAGTGACACTATTTTTAGCCAGCGAAAGCTCTCGTTATATGCAGGGAACGATTCTGCCAGTTGACGGTGGTTGGTTGTTAAAATAAAAACAGCTTGCAAATTGAGCCTTTTTCGTTATCATGGAACTAGTGGTTTTCCACACTGTGACACTTCAATCCTTTGGTCGCAGTTATTACCAAGGCAAGCCCTTGCAAAGGAGAAAAAGAAATGAATAAAGAAAAAGCACATTCAGTTACTCACTGGACAACACAAGAAGTAGCCAAAATGGCATTGGTAACAAGTTTATACGTAGTCGTAACAGTTGCATTGTCTGTTATTAGTTTTGGTGCAGTGCAAATTCGGCTATCAGAGATGTTCAATTTTTTAGCGTTGTACAATAAACAGTATATTTGGGCAGTTACATTAGATGTTGCTATCGCTAATTTCTCCTCGCCGAATGGCTTATTAGATATTGTTGTTGGAAGTGTAAGCACTTTTTTAGTACTGGTCATTAACCACCAGTTAACAAAACGTCTTCAAAATATGAAATATAAAATGATCGTTACTACCGTTGTCTTTGCACTTTCAATGTTTACAGTTGCTGGACAATTAACGTTCTTGTATGATTTACCGTTCTTTTATAATTGGTTAATTATCGGCATTGGTGAATTGCTTTCAATGACGGTGGGTGGCATTATTATTTATTTTATCGGAAAAAAAGTCGATTTAACGAAATAACTTCTTTGTTGAAATAAGGGAAAGATGTTGATGATACTATAATGTACTAAGCTTAATACTCTCTATTGTTTGTTTAGCATATTTTTAAGATCTAGCGTTCCAAAAGGTGGATAGAGAAAGGTTTTAGGTGATAGAAATAGATTATAAAATGATTACAGTTTGCAATTTGCTTGCAGTTTGCAGTCGTTTGTAATATAATCTATTTGAGGTGATAAATATGAGTAAAAGTCTAAAAGAAAAAAATGAAAATAAAGTTGTCCAAGCTCGCATAAATAAAGAGTTGGTTGATGAAGCAGAAGATATTTTTAATGATTTAGGTATTGATCGTTCGACTGCAATGAGAATTTTTTATCAACAAGTTGTTTGGAATAACGGTCTGCCTTTTGAAATGAAACGTCCTGAGGTTCCTAATGAAGAGACAGTTAAAGCGTTAGAAGAAGATTTAACTAATGCTTCTTCTTATTCTAGCTCTGAAGAATTGTGGAAAGAATTAGGAATTTAGTATATGTTAAAAACTAAGGCTATTAATAGGTTTAAAAAGGATGTTAAGTTGTGTTCTAAACGAGGTTTGGATATGCGAAAATTAAAGTATGTTGTTAACTGTTTAGAAAATAAACAAAAATTAGACGTAAAGTATAAAAATCATATCTTAAGCGGACGTTATGATGGAAGTATGGAATGTCATATTCAGCCTGATTGGTTGTTGATTTATGAAATTGATGAAGAGTATCTTTATTTGTTACGAACAGGAACGCATTCAGATTTATTTAATTAAATATTGGTTTCAATAAAGCATGTAGGAAAAATTCTTGCATGCTTTTTTATTTTATATAAAAGGAGGAGCGTGAGTTGAATTCTCGAACAATGTAAATTAATTTTTACTATTTTAGTTTACATAATATAGATTATACAAAGTTATGTGTGAATATTTATATTATTAACTTATTCAATTTATACTGTTTTTTTCATAAATTAAGCTTATGGTCCCTCTTTTATATCGAACTAACCTCCATCAATCATTTAAATTCATATTAATAATTCCTATTTATTTTTGTCATATAATAATTTTTAAACTTTTGTCCACGTACCAAGGTGTCCCAATATTCATACTGAGAGGTATTTTCATCTTGAATATGATGAATTTTGTTTGTATAAAAAACAATAACTCCGATGGCACAAAATAAAATAAAATTTCCAATAACATATATCATTTTTCTGCCTCCTCATTCAAATTCAATTATAATAAAAATACACCAAAAGAGAAAGCATAGTAAAATGACAAATGTTTGTTCCATTTTTAAAAATACGTTATACTGAAATTGTAGTTATATTATAAGGAGGAATGACAATAATGGCTTTACAAGAGATCCCTGAAACAAAAGTAAAATTAACCGAATTAAAGGACCTCTACAATTCAGGTTATGAAGTCTTAAGCGAGCTGCGTAAAGAAGTTAATGCTCCTGTTGTAAAAGCTTCACTTTTGAACCAAGAGATTATTGCTATTTACGGACAAGAGGCAGCAAAAAAGTTTTATGACGCTGAAAATTTCAAACGAGATAAAGCTATGCCTACTCCAATTTTAAAAACGCTCCAAGGTGAAGGTGGCGTACAGACATTAGATGGTCAAGAACATTACAAACGTAAAAGCGTATTTATGGATCTAATGACCCCTGATCGAATGGAAGATTACCGCAAAACTTTAGAAGAAACATTGACTCAAGAATTAGATGCACAAACTGGTCAATTTGAACTATATCATTTAACCAAAAATGTCCTTTTTAAAGCAATTTGTAAATGGGCCGGTGTTAACTTAGGACAATATTCGGATGAAGAAATTGACGAGTTAGCTGATACTCAAGTTGATATGTTTGAAGGAACTGTAAATTCAGTAAGTGAACATGTACAAGGCTTAGAAGGACGCAAAAAAGCTGAAAAATGGGCGCAAGATTTGTTTGCTGAAGCTCGCAATAATCCAGTTCCTGGTAAAGAAAATGTTCCTTTGTATGCTTTTGCTGAAGCAACAGATGTTGATGGCAATCGACTACCGCTTAACATTGCTGCAGTGGACTTTTTAAATATCATTCGTCCTACTGTTGCAATCACAGTTTGGGTCAACCTAATAGGCCATGCGTTATTTGGTCCAAATAACGTTTATAAGGAATTAAAACAAAACTTTGACCATTTACAAGATTCTTTTATCCAAGAGACACGTCGTTACTACCCATTTTTCCCAATGGTTCCTGCTATCAGTAAAAGAGAGGTAGACATTGATGGATACGCGGTACCAGAAGGAAGCTGGGTCGTATTAGATCTTTATGGGACAAACCACGACGCTCGTTCAATAGAGGATCCAGAGTCATTTATAGTAAATCGTTATGTAGGACGCACCAAGCAAATCTCCTATGATGAAGAATATGAAATGATCGCTCAAGGGGGCGGAGATTTTCGTGCCATGCACCGTTGTGCTGGCGAATGGATTACCTTGCATACTTTACGTGTTTTTAGTGATAAATTAGTCAATGACTATCAATTCTCTATACCTGAACAAGACTGGACAGTTCCAATGAATAAATTCCCTACTTTCCCAGAAGACAAAGTTTTATTATATAAAGATTAATGAAATGAAAAACGAACGTACAGATATTTTAATTCTGTACGTTCGTTTTATATTATTATTTTTAGTTTACATAATTTTTTTATGGTCGACCCACAATCCTATCACTCAGCACATATAGCAAAACCAAGGGCTTTCTCCCCTAAATGCGTACCAATCACAGGGCCAAAATGGCCAATTTCTACAGTAATATCAGAATAATTCTTTTCTAAACGAGCTTTTTCTTTTTTTGCCAACTCTAAATTATTCCCATGAATGATATACAGTTTCACTGGACGTCCGATTTCTTCTTTACGCTGTCCTATAACTTCTTCACAACGTCGAAGAGCTTTTTTGGTCGATCTTATTTTTTCAAACAATACAATCTTTCCATCTTCAAACGTCAACACTGGCTTTATCTTCAATAACCCGCCAATTAGTGCAGCACCATTTGTCAAACGCCCTCCCCGTACGAGGTTATTTAAATCATCAACAATGAAATAAGCATAAGTACTCGATCGGATCATATCTAAATAAGTCAAGATTTCATCTAATGTTTTTCCAGCATCTAACATATCCAAGCTAGCTTCTACCATGTGCCCCATTGGCATGCTCGTTATTTGTGCATCATATGGAATCACTGTTAATCCTTCTACGCTATCTTTAATGCTATTGAGATTTGTAACATAGCCCGAAATACCAGAGGATAAGTGGATACTTATAATTGTATCATATCCTTTTTCTTTTAAATTCTTATATAAATCTAATGTTTCACCAAAAGTTGGTTGCGACGTTTTGGGAAATTCCTTACTTTTCTTCATTAATTTATAGTATTCATCGGCTTTGATATCAACATCTTCATTATAAACTTTCCCATCTAAAATAACTGGGATAGGAATTACAAATAAATCTTGATGGTCTCTTACTCTCTCTGGTAAGAAAGCCGTACTATCAGTGACAACTGCTAATTTCATCCTTTATCCTCGTTTCAATTTCAAGCATTTTTCACACTTCAACCTTTATCATAGCACAAAAGCCCATTTATTTGGAAGCACTTGTTATTATTTTGCTAGAAAGTTTTGAATCGCTTGTTGGTTTGCTTGTTGATCAAATAATAGGATACTGGATCCATCCAAGTTTTGTCCATTACTCCAAGTATCCTCTGCTGGTACACTCAAACGATCTACCCCTGAAGCACCTTTCATAATAGAAAAGCTATTTTTTACTAGAAAACTTAAAGGAATATCATTTGCTGAATATCCCATTGCCTTTCCCGCAGCATAAGGTAATTTTAATACGGAAATAGGATTTTTGAATTCGCTAAAAATAGCAGAAATGACTTGTTGTTGGCGACGAACTCGTCCAAAATCTCCTTCTTCGTCCATCCGAAAACGAGCATATTGTAGCAGTGTCAGTCCATCCATTTTTTGCGGACCTTCTTCTATTGGAACTTCTAAATTTTCACTCATATCTTTTTCAGCATCAATATCTACGCCATTAGAAAATAAAGTGTCAATGACTTTTTCGAACGTTTCAAAATTAAGCGTCATATAATATTGACAATCAATGCCAAAGTTTTGAGAGATTGTTTGACGTAGAAGATCAGCACCTCCATATGCATAAGAAGCATTAATCTTATTATCTCCTGCACCAGGTATATTAACATAAGTATCTCGCATAAAAGAAATAAGTTTAGGCTCATTCGCTGGTCCGTCTAATTGTAAAACCATTATGGAATCGGCACGCGCGTTGTCTTCTCCACGACTATCATTACCAATTAATAAAATATTGTTTGATCCATCTTCACCTGTGAAACCATTGAAAGTCTCAGCTTCTGGGAAGTTACCCTCCTCTTCTTCACCAACTTTTTGTCCTAAATAAAAAGAGATACCAGAATAAGCGATTAAAAATATTAAGAGTGTAAGAATGAATCGTAGGAAACGATGCTTCTTTTTCTTACGTGGTTTCTTCTTATTTTTTTTAGAACCATTACTAGGAGGCCCCGTTTTTGTGTATTGTTGGTTGCTTGTGTTATAAGTTTGGTCATAATCATCATCTGATTGTTGCCAACCAGCTTGATTACTTGTTCTATCGTCTTGTATATAATCAGGTTCTTCATTGCGTGAGTGTTTCCGCTGTCTGCGAGCAAAAATATTTTCCCTTTCATTTTGGGATTGCTTTTCTTCTTCATGTCTATGTCTATCCATCCGGCTCATTTATTTTCCCCCAAACCGTTATTCATTAATAGCATACAATACTTACATAATAAAGGAAAATAAAAGTGTCAGATCTTTTAAAAACATTTTAACAAAAAATATGCTAAAGATACTTATAACAAGACGCTTAAGTGAATTTATTTATAGGATAAGTTCCGACCCATTGGACTTTAACTTGTAATAACACAATTTCTTTGATTGCATTTTCAATGAGAGTTTCATTTTCTTCCAGTACGATATCAATAATAAAAAAGTATTCTCCTAGGTTAGTTTTTAAAGGCCGTGATTCAATCTTTGAAAGATCAATTTTTCGCCAAGCAAAAGCAGATAATACTTGATGAAGCGCACCAGGTACGTTTGCTGGTAATGTCACAAATAAGGATATTTTTTTCTCTTGGAGATTCATAGTTATTTGACTACTTTTATCAAGACTTAATACCCAAAAACGTGTTTGATTGGTGGCATTATCCTGGATATTTGAAGCTATAATATTTAAATTATATTCTTCTGCCGCTTTTTCAGAAGCAATCGCTAAAAGATTTTCTTCAGGGTGTTCTGCTATATACTGCGCTGCAAAAGTTGTTGAGTTTACAGCTTCCAAGGGAACTTCTGGATAGTAAGTTTTTAAATATTGCTTTGTCTGCGCAAGAGCTTGTGGATGAGAAAGAATTTTTTGTGGTTGCTTTATTGAATTTATACCTATTAATTGTTGTTGTATTGGTAAAATGATTTCTTCTTTCACAGTAACTCCCGATTGCTCAAACAAATAGTCTATCGTTGCACGTACAGAACCTTCCAGTGAATTTTCAATAGGTACTACGGCAAAATCTATAAATTTATTTTCAAGTTGTTCAATTGTTAGTGGAATAGAAGCAAAAGGTACTAGTTTATTTTCTTCAAAAAGCTTGTTTGCTGCCTGAAAAGTAAAAGAATTTTTAGGTCCTAAATAGCCAATTTTCATTTACAATACCTCTACTTTATCTAAAATTTCTTGGACAATTTCTTTCGGTTGTTTTTTGCTTGTCTCAATAATAAATCTTGCACTTTCTTCATATAATGTAACCCGTGGAAGGTAAGTTTCGTGAATCTCATCAGAAGTTTTAGATTCTGCCAAGGGACGTAGGTTTTGTTGATCTGAAGAAATGCGATGGATCAATTCTTCAAAGTCAGTTTTTAAATAGAAGACATTTTCACGAAAAGACTCGCTTCCAAAATATCTAAAATAATCATCAATACTCATTCCTATTTTTTCCACTAAAATTTCATCAAAATCATGTTGTTGAGTATTTAACTCTTGAGCCAAAAGATGTCCAATAGTTGTTTTTCCAGCGCCCATAAAGCCAATTAATATAATATTTTCCATAGTTACTCCGTCCTTTTCACCAACTGCTTGATATCCTGAAAAAAATTAGGGTATGAAATCGCGATTACTTCTGGATTTTCTAGTTGAACCTCTTCCTTACTAATAAGAGCAGCAATTTGTAACATCATTCCAATACGGTGATCTCCATGACTAGAAACTTTTGCTCCATGTAAAGCTGTTTTTCCTTGAATGACTAAACCGTCTTGTGTTGCTTGTATATTAGCTCCCATTTTTTGTAGCTCTTGAGCTGTAGCGTCAATTCGATTGGTTTCTTTTACCTTTAATTCTTGCGCATCTTTTATAATCGTCGTTCCTTGGGCTTGTGTTGCTAATAAAGCAATGACAGGTAATTCATCAATTAAGCGAGGAATCATTGCTCCTTTGATCGTTGCTGCATTTAAACTGGAGGAACTTATGATTAATGTCGCTGATTGATTCATTAAATCATTATCTACAATTTGTATGTTGGCCCCCATCTGCTTCATGACATCGATAATTCCTGTGCGTGTAAAGTTTATCCCAACATTTTTTAAAATAATTTCACTATTAGGTACAATTGCTCCTGCCACTAAAAAGAAAGCAGCAGAGGAAATATCACCAGGAACTGTCATTTCTTGTCCTTTTAATTGCTGAGGACCCTGCAAAAATATGACCTTACCATCTGTTTGAATTTTTCCGCCAAATTGAATAATCATTTCTTCCGTGTGGTTACGAGAAGTTTCTTTTTCAATAATTTTAGTCATGCCCTCAGCCTGCAAAGCGGCAAAAAGAATAGCGGATTTTACCTGTGCGCTAGCAATTGGCATATGATATTCAATTGGAGTTAATTGAGTAGTCCCTTGAATTGTAATTGGTGGAAATTCACTATGAAACGCTCCGGTGATTGTTGCTCCCATTTGGCTTAGTGGGATCATCATTCGCTCCATTGGACGTTTATTTAAAGAAGCATCCCCTTCTAATGTAGTTTCAAAAGTTGTACCTGCAAGAATCCCTAAAAGCAAACGCAACGCCGTACCAGAATTTCCCACATCAATTGTTTGCTTAGCTGGGGATAAACCTTTAGCTCCTACGCCAGTAATCGTGATTGTTTCCCCCTCGTCATAAATAGGCACTCCTAAATCTTTAAAAGCCTGCAATGTATTTAGACAATCCTGTGCCCGTAAGAAATTGGTCACCTTAGTTTCACCTTCAGCAATTGCACCAAACATAATACTACGATGTGCAATTGATTTATCCGCTGGTATGTCAACACTTCCTTGTAGATATTCCGTTTGTATTAATCGCATAGTTCCCTCCTATTGCAAGCGACAATGATAATTTGTTTTATTTTCGATATGTGCCTTTGCTTTTATTAAGTCTTTCTCGTTTTTAAAAGTTAACTGTAAAATGCCGATAATTTCTTCTCGCGTTTCTAAAATTTTAATATTTGTCAAAGAAATGGAAGATTTGGCTAACAAACTGGTAATTTCAGCAATGCTTCCTGGTTTATCCGGGACATCCACAAATAAATCATAAAAAGCCGGAATAGAGCCTTTTTTATTACTAGGAAGATGATCCCGTGTAGCCTTAGCGTGTTCAAAAAAATGATAAAGCTGTTCTGCCTTTTTATTTTTTAACCAGAATGAAAGTTGGGACATTTCCTTTTGCCATTGAGTGAGCATTTGTAATAAAACCTCTCGATTATTTAATAAAATATCTGTCCACATTTGTGGATCAGAAGAAGCAATGCGAGTAATATCGCGAAAACCACCAGCAGCTAATTGCATAGCTCTTGGATGTTGTTGTTTAAAGATCTCTGCTTGGTTGACTAAACCAGAAGCTATGATGTGAGGTAAATGACTTAACATCCCTGTTATTTCATCATGTTCTTTGGGATCTAATAATATATATTTAGCTCGTGTCCCTAAGAATAAATTTTCTAGCTGTTTCATTTGGTCTTTTTGTTCCTCTTTTATCGGTGTAAAAATGTAGTAAGCATTTTCAAACAGGTTTTCATCACATGCGAAAATTCCAGATTTATGAGAACCTGCCATTGGATGACCACCGATAAAATTTAAGTTGTAATATTTTGCTGTATGAACGATTTCCTGTTTAGTACTACTTGTATCTGTAATAATCGTCTCTTTTTTTAAACCTATTTTTGACAATTTTTGTAAATAATATTGTGTAGTATTTACGGGCACAGCCAGTACTATAATGTCACTATTTTGTGCAGTCTCGTCAAAGTTCTTAGGAAGAAGATCAACAACTTTATTTTCTATTGCTATTTTATTTGTATTACGAGAATTATCCCAACCATATATCAAGACATCAGGATGTTCCTTTTTTATACACACGGCTAAAGACGAACCAATTAAGCCAAGTCCTATAATCATAACTGTTTGTTTAGACATAGTGAGAATCTCCTAATAATTTTTTAAATGCTCTTTGTAAATAGCTACTGCTTCTTGTAATTCAGTAAATGAATCACTAGAAAATTTCTCTAAAATTTCTTGAGCAATCACTGTTGCCACCACATTTTCACAAACAACACTAGCTGCTGGTACAGCCGTACTATCAGAGCGCTCTACACTTGCTTTGTAAGGTTGTTTAGTATCAATATCCACACTTTGTAGAGGTTTATACAACGTTGGGATAGGTTTCATTACCCCACGCACAATGATAGGCTCTCCATTAGTCATCCCTCCTTCAAAACCACCTAAGTTATTGGAACGACGTGTGTAACCATTTTCTTCATCCCAAAGAATTTCATCCATCATTTCAGAGCCATGAAGTTTACTAGCTTGAAATCCTACGCCGAATTCTGCACCTTTAAAAGCATTAATACTAACGACTGCTTGGCCAATTTTGGCATCTAATTTCTTATCCCATTGGACATAGCTTCCCAGCCCTGCTGGAATACCCCCTATCAAAACTTCTATAACTCCTCCGATTGTATCGCCGTTTTTCTTTGTTTCATCAATTAAATCACGAATGGGCTGTTCAATTGTCGTATCGACAACTCTCAAATCAGAAGCTTCTGCTTTATCTTTAATTTCCTGAATTGAAATGGCCTCGGGGATCGTTGCCTCAATCCCACCTAATGTACGTACATGGCCTGCAATCTCCATATCAAGTTCTGTTAGCAATTTTTTAGCAACCGCACCAATTGCTGTGCGTAGTGCTGTTTCTCGAGCAGAGGAACGTTCTAACACATTTCGTAAATCTTGTTGATGATATTTCATACCTCCTACTAAATCTGCATGACCAGGACGAGGACGAGAAACGCGGCGCATCTTTTTTTGCTTTTCAGGAACACTTTCTACTCCCATAACTTTTTTCCAATTTTTCCAGTCTTTATTTTCAATAACTAATGTTAAGGGGGAACCTAAAGTTTTTCCATGGCGTAAACCTGAGGTAATTTGAACTTGGTCCGTTTCAATTATCATGCGACCTCCGCGGCCATAACCGACTTGTCTACGAGCAAGCTCGTAATTAATATCTTCAACTGACAAAGGCATACCAGCTGGTAAGCCCTCAATAATTGCAGTTAGTTCCGGTCCGTGAGATTCTCCTGCTGTCATATAGCGCATATTCATTTCTCCTTTTTATCTGATTATTTATGAACTTTGTAAATAGTCTTCAATCGTATCTATATAAATAGGAACAATTTTTGCCTGTCCTATCTTTTCTAATAAAATAATATTTAATTGCCCCTCCCGCACCTTTTTATCGTGGTTAATTGTTTCTTTAATCTGTCTCGGGTTAAAATCAGTCAACGTAGTTGGCAAGTCAAACTTACTTAACATATGTTGTAGCTTTTGTGTGGTATATTTGGGGGTTAGTCCCATTTTTTCAGCCTGCTGCGTTATTTTTATCATACCAATCGCTACACTTTCACCGTGGCTAATCGTGCCATAACCCGCTGTTTTTTCAATGGCATGACCAATCGTATGACCAAAATTTAAAATTAAACGTTGATTTTGATCGAACTCATCTTTTTCTACCACTTGCTGTTTCACTTTTAAAGCCGGAATGATGATCTCTTCAGCGCGCTGTTTCAATTCAGTACTATTTCTTATACGCTCAAGTAACTGCCATAAATCAACATCCGCAATAGCAGCTGCTTTTACAATTTCAGCTACGCCTTCTCTTAAACGTCTTTGAGGCAAAGTATCTAAAACTGCAGGATCAATAAGTACGCCATCTGGTTGATAAAATGTGCCAATTAAGTTTTTAGCTGCCGTCATATTAATAGCAGTTTTACCGCCAATACTTGAATCCACTTGAGCTAATAAGCTTGTTGGAAACTGTAAAAAATGAATTCCACGCATATAAGTAGCAGCCACAAATCCTGCTAAATCCCCAACTACACCTCCACCTAAAGCGATCACTCCATCGTTTTTAGTGAAATGATTTTGGGCTAGTTTACGATAAAGAAAGTCTGTCATTTCTAAAGACTTACTCGTCTCACCACTTGGAATAACCATGACCGTTGTTTGAAACCCATTAGAGTCTAATGACTCTTTTACTTGTTGAGCGTAAATTTGATTGACTGTATTATCAGTAACAAGCGCTACTTTTTGTTTAGCCCAAATACTTTTCACCCAAACACCACTCTGTTTTAAACTGTTACGTTGCACATTTATAGGATACGAATGATCTTTTAGATTTACCGTAATTATCATCTTTCCCTCCTCACTGTGAGCTCTTGTGGTGAAGAAATTTCCTTCATAGCGGAACTTAATACTTGAATTTCTTTCATCATTTGTCTGTAATTTTTTTCATTTAAGGATTGCTGCCCATCGGACCAAGCGTTTTCCGGGTCGGGATGAATCTCAACAATCATACCGTCTGCACCAGCAGCAACACCAGCTCGTGCCATGGGAGGAACTAAATCCCAAACTCCAGTTCCATGGCTTGGGTCAACAATAATTGGAAAGTGGCTCAACTTTTTAATCAAAGGAACTGCACTTAGATCAAAAGTGTTCCGAGTAGCATCTTCAAAAGTCCGAATACCTCGTTCAATGAAAATGACAGGACTTTTACCAGAAACCGCCACATATTCGGCCGCATTAAGCCATTCATTAATAGTACCCGATATCCCCCGTTTTAACCCAACTGGTTTACCGGTTTTTCCCACAGCCGTTAATAATTTAAAGTTTTGCATATTCCGTGCTCCAACTTGTAAAATATCACTATATTGAGCAACGAGATCAATATGTGTTTCATCCATAACTTCGGTGATGACTTTCATGCCAAATTCGTCAGCCGCTTGCCGTAAGTATTTCAATCCCTCTTCTTCCAGTCCTTGAAAAGCGTAGGGTGACGTTCGAGGTTTAAAAGCTCCCCCTCGCAAAATCTGAGCGCCTCCCATTTTAGCAATTTGTGCCGTTTGGCGAATTTGTTCAAGTCCTTCTACTGAGCAAGGGCCTGCCATTGTAATGAAATTGCCATCTCCGATTTTCATCCCTTCTACATCTACAACAGTATTTTGTGGATGAAATTCGCGAGAAGTTAATTTGTACGTATTGGTAATACGGATCGTGGTATCTACTCCTTCATAGCTTCGAAAAGCAATATCTTGGACACTTCGAGTATCTCCAAGTAAACCTAAAACCACTTATTGTTCGCCTTGATTGATTTGAACATCTAATCCAATATCTTTCACTCGATCAATAACGGTCGTTACTTGTTTTTTTGTCGCATTTGGCTTCATAATAATAATCATAGTCTTTCTCCGTTTCTTATATTTTATAAACTGGTCTTTCCTATCAATGATTGAAGACATTTCAATCATTTACCTGTTTCTTCCAAAAGAGGACGTATTTTTTCAACCGGCATCTTTTTATGTGTCCATAATTCAAAAGAAGCAGCACCTTGATATAAAAGCATTCCTATTCCGTTTATCCCCATTGCTTGACGCTTTTTTGCTTGTTTGAGTAAGAAGGTTTCTCTTGGTTGATAAATAGCGTCATAAACAACTAATCCCTTTCGCAAAACAGAAAAATCACTGATTGGACACTCGTCTTCTTGCATGCCAACACTTGTGGCATTGACTAAAATATTTGATTCATCAATAGCTGCTTTTACTAATTTTTCCTCATAAATTTCCGTTAAAGTAACTTTACAATTTGTTTTTTGCTGGATTTCTTTCACTTTTTCTCTCATCTTGTCAAAACGCGGGCCTAGTCGACTAAAAATATGGATGGTTGCCACACCTTCTAAAGCTGCTTGGCAGATCATGGCTGTAGCTGCCCCCCCTGCCCCTAAAATTGTCATAGTTTTTTTCTTATAAGTAACACCTGCGGCTTGTAGACTTCGAATAAAACCTATGCCATCTGTGTTATACCCCAACAACTGTTGGTCACGGTTTACAATCGTATTGGCTGCTCCGATCAAATCACAACTCTGTGTATAGTTATCTAAATATTTCAAAACCTCTGTTTTATTTGGCATCGATATATTAGCGCCTAGCATATCAAAAGTATAAATCGAGTGAATTGCTGCATCTAACTGCTCTTTTTGTATCTCAAAAGCGAGATAAATAGCATTGGTGTGAGTTAATTGCATAGCTAAACTTTGCATTTTAGGTGATAAACTATGTTTAGCTGGATAAGCGAAAAATCCAACTAATTGGGTGCTTCCATTAATTTGTATTTCCATTTTGTCCTCCCTTGCTTTACTTTTAGACATTCAAATCCAGAAAATTAAAAAAGGGTGTTCGCTAAGTCAAAAACTATAGCGAACACCCTTATAAAGTGTAATATCATCAGAAATTTTTACGGCTCGCTATAGATTTTTATTGATCTATGCGGCCTATTTTGTCACTTCAAATTCCTTTAGCCATCATAGATACAAACGCTTGTCGTGTTTGTATCCATGTTTTATGAATACAAACCTATCTAAAATAGCTAAAGTAAAAATTATTCAGTTGTATTTGCGTTGTTTTTATCATAATAATCGCTCCAAACTGAATTGAGATTGATCCTAGTATAGGGAAAGAAAAGTCAACAATTTTTTTAATTTTCAATTGATTTCCTCAAAAAACTGTAGCAAATCTGGCATCGATAGCTTCGCTTTCTCTTCTTCATTTAAGTCTTGCATAATTTCTCCTTTTTGCATCACAATCATGCGATTGCCATATTGTAGCGCGTCCTCCATTCGATGTGTAATCATTAAACAAGTTAATTGTTGTTCTTGAATTCGCTGATCTGTTAACTGCATCAATAACTTTGATGTCTTAGGATCAAGTGCTGCAGTATGTTCATCTAAAAGAAGTAATTGAGGTGTCTGAATCGTTGCCATTAATAAACTCAGCGCTTGTCTTTGTCCACCTGACAAATCACCGGCGGGGGTGTGTAGGTGATTTTCCAAGCCATTTCCAACTTCTTTAGTTATTTGGTAAAAGTGGTCCAAGTTTTGCTTTAACTGACGCAAGCGTAACCGCCGTTTTTTTCCCCGCCCTTTGGCTAATAAAAGATTTTCTGCTACAGTCATTCGTGGTGCTGTTCCCATTTTAGGATCTTGAAAAACACGAGAAATAGAAGATGCTCGATTTTCTTCACTTAATTGGGTCACCTCTTTGTCACCGATAAAAATCTTCCCAGAAGATAATGGCATTGACCCAGAAACAGTATTAAACAAAGTACTCTTTCCTGCTCCATTACCGCCTAATACTGTAATAAAATCATTTTTTTTAATAGACAGATCAATATGATCCAATAAGGTCTTTTTTTCTTTAGGACCATTATTAATTAACTTCGCAGCATTACGCATTTCTAAAACACTCATTTTTCACCCTCGCTTTCAAATCCTGTTTTTAATTGTAGTTTCTCTTTAAACCGTGGAATCAGTAAGCATAAAGCTAATACGATAGAAGAGAACAAGTTGAGATAAGTTGTGTCAAAACCTAAACGAATAATAAGCAAAATTAACAATTGGTAAATGATGCTTCCGATAACAATCGCCACTAAACGTTCAAAAAAAGTGAGTTCTCCATATAAAACTTCTCCAATAATGATGGAAGATAAACCAATAACAATTACCCCAGTGCCCTTATTTACATCTGCATAGCCATCACTTTGAGAAATTAGCGCGCCTGCTAAGGCTATAACACCATTTGATAGTACGATCCCAGTAATTTTCATTCGATCTGTTTTGATACCTAATGATTTAGCCATTGCTTCATTATCCCCTGTTGCGATGTAGCTTTGTCCAAACTCTGTATTAAAGAAAAAGAACAATATCGCAATGATCACAATAACCACTAACAGACCTAAAAATACAATATCAAAGTTTGTAGGTAACCCTATATTTGTAAAAAAGCCCAAGACACTAGACTGATTTAATAAAGATAGATTGGGGGATTGCATAACAAACAACATAACAGAATTTAAAGCAGACATCACAAGAATGCCAGATAGAATGACTGGAATTTTTCCTTTAGTATACAGTAGGGCAGTGACCAATCCTGCACACATACCAGCTAAAACGCCTAAAAGTGTAGCTACAATCGGAGGAATGCCATTTATAATGGCTGTTACACATACTGCTCCCCCTAAGGGAAATGAGCCTTCTGTTGTCATATCTGGGAAATTTAAAATTCGATAAGTCATAAATATTCCCAAACCAAGCACGCTCCATAGTAAACCTTGTCCAATGGATGAAATAATCATTCGTCTTCCTCCTCTACATAAGTGGCATCTTCTGTAATAGAATCTGGTAATTCAATATCTAACTCTTCAGCTTGTTCTTCATTAATAATGACATCGCCTGTATCAAACGTATAAACTGGCGTAGTGTCAGGTTCCGTGTCGCCATCTAGAATATCGGCAACCATTTCTCCAGATTGAACTCCTAAATCGTATTGATTGACGCCAATAGTAGCTAACCCGCCTTGTTCGACCATAGTATCAACCGAAGGAATAATCGGAGTGTCACTTTTATTAGCCTCGTTTACTACTGTAGGCATGGCGTTGGCAATCGTGTTATCTAATGGAACATAAATCATATCGACTTCGTTGGCCATGTTTTGTACTGTTTGTGTAATTTCATTGGTGGAAGGCACTGGATAATCTTCCACTTGAAAACCGGCTTTTTCAGCTTCTTCTGTGGCTTCAGCTACTTGATATTCTGAGTTATCTTCAGTAGAAGAATATAAAATTCCGATGTTGTCAGTTTCTGGTAGCAGTTCTTCTACCAGCTCCATTTGTTGATCAACAGGTGCCTTATCCGAAACTCCAGTGATGTTGCCTCCTGGCTCTTGCATGTCATCGACTAAATTGGCACCTACCGGATCTGTGACAGCTCCTAAAACAGTGGGAATATCTTGAGTTGTATTCGCCAAACTTTGAGCTGCAGGAGTAGCAATGCCTACTAAAGCATCCGGGTCTTGCTGAACTAGCTGTTGACTCATCGTATCTAAATTACTTTGGTCGGCTTGTCCGTTTTGATACTCAATCGTTAAGTTCTCGCCTTGAGTATATCCTGATTCTTCGAGACCGTCTTCCACTCCTCGTCTGATTTCATTTAGAGCCGGATGACTCACATATTGTAATATCCCCACAGTTTTATCCTCTCCATCTGTATTTGCTTCATCAACCGTACTTGTTCTGCCCATCTCAAAAACAAAAGTAATAATAAGTGTGGCAAATATCACGATAACTGTTAAAATAAGACCTCTATTTTTCATCTTCTCTCCTCTTTTCTTACGTATTTTATTGTAAAAGAGCACTATTATCTTTTTCATGCAATAAAAAAAGACAATTGTCTTTGCGGCAACTGTCTTAGTAACAATAAAAGCCGCATAGATCATTTATCTATGCGGCAATTTCATATGTAGTCCGGCATAGATACAAAACTTTAGAGTGCTCTTCTAAAAAGTTGTATCTATAGGAAAAATAAAACCTATCAATACAACGTTTTGTACCAGCTTTGCCAGGTTTGTACTGTTTGCTTTGTGTAAACATTTTGCATGATAGATTCGTCCTTTCTTCCTAATTTTAGCTTATCATAACTGATTTAAATATTTATGTCAATAATTTTTAATCATCTTGTGATTGAATATTCCACATCGGCAAACGATTTAATTCCGGAATAAAATTTTCTTCAGGGTCCTCTATAGACCTTAATGTAAAACGATTCTTCTCTTCTCCGTTTTGAAAAAAAATAAGGGTTACTTCATTTGGGTCTAAATTATACCTTTGTGCAGTTTCGTTTGACCGATAAACAATGGGATAATAGTAAAAGTTTCGATTTAATTCATCATTTTTTTGGTCAATAATTTCCCATACTTGATTCGTATCAGAACGATTCGGCTTGGCAAACATCACAGAAATTGCCTTTGTTTCGATAATGGCCTCGTCTCCTTGATTATAAGAAAGAGGCATAACCTTTTGTGTAGGAAGACTTTCATAAATTAAGCTACTAATTTGTGATGCACGTATTTTTGTATTCATAGTTAGCGCAAAAAAGGTTAAACCTACTATAAAAAAAAGTCCCAGAATCGTAGAAATAATACTTGTTTTTTTATTTGCAAAAATAATATCTGCAAACCTCTGCCATGCGGCTTTTAGCTTGCCTATCAATGTTTTTTTCCACCAACGAATCATAGTCCTGCTACACCTGCTTTAACTCTTGTCATTGTAATTTATACTAGCAATAAATAAACCTTTCCGTCAAGCAAGTTCACAAATCTTCTTATTTTTGTTTTATTTCTTATTATTCGTTATAATAGATAAAGACCAATGGAAGAAATGAGGGGATATCATGTCATTTGATGGTATATTTACCCATTTGATAGTTAAAGAATTAACCGATCAATTACAAAACGGCCGTGTTCAAAAGATCCAACAACCTTACGAACATGAAATTGTATTGATAATAAGAGCCAATCGCCAAAACCATAAATTGTTATTATCTGCTAATCCTAATTATGCTCGAATTCAGTTGACACAAGTACAATACGATAACCCGTCAACCCCTCCAAATTTTGCGCTAATGCTACGAAAATATTTGGAAGGTGCTCACTTACAATCAATTGAACAGGTCAAAAATGATCGCATTGTCTACTTTACCTTTTCTCATCGCGACGAACTAGGTGATTTAGAAAATATCGTGTTAGTTGCTGAGTTAATGGGGCGTCATAGTACGATCTTGTTATTAAACCAATCGAATGGAAAAATTTTAGATGCGGTTAAACATATTGGATTATCTCAAAATACTTATCGCACTCTCCTACCTGGAGCTAAATATATTGCGCCTCCGCAACAAGAGGTTTTAGATCCTTTTACAGCCGATAACACGCAAATTTTTGATCGTATTTCCACTCTCCCTGTTTTGGACGGTAAGGCTCTACAATCTCAATTTCAAGGTTTAGGTCGCGATACAGCAAACGAACTAGCCTTTCGCCTTAACGAAAAGCCAAATGAAAAAATGACCGTTTGGAAAGAATTTTTCACGGAATTAACCCAAAATATACAGCCTACCTATCTTAAAACGGAGAAAAAAGAATTTTTTACACCGATTTTTTATCGTCATCTAGAAACCCAACAGACTAAAGTGAACTCCTATACTACACTAAGTGAACTTTTAGATGCTTACTACTGGGACAAAGCAGAAAGGGATCGTGTAAAAGAGCAAGGAAATGTATTAATTAAAAGAGTCGAAAATGAAATTAAAAGAAATAAAACGAAGCTAAAAAAAAGAGAAAAAACATTAGCTGATTCTAAAAATGCAGAAGAATTTCGCCAAAAAGGAGAACTTTTAACCACGTTTATGAATCAAGTGCCTCGTGGACAAAGCGAAGTTGAGTTGCCTAATTATTATAAAGAAAACCAACCACTGATTATTTCTTTAGATCCTGCTCTTTCGCCAAGCCAAAATGCGCAAAGATATTTTCAACGGTATCAAAAATTGCGAAATGCAGTTAAAGTTGTGGGACAACAAATTCAAGAAACAAAAGATGAATTAACTTATCTGGAGTCGGTAATGGCACAGATTGAACTGGCTTCCCCTAAGGACTTGAAAATTATTCGAGAAGAATTAGTTGCGCAAGGATACATCAAAGCTCAAAAGAAAAAACGAAAAAAGCAAGAAAAAAGATCACAACCAGAACATTTTACTGCTTCGGATGGCACCTCTATTTTAGTCGGAAAAAACAATTTACAAAACGATCGTTTAACAATGAAGACAGCTAAAAAAACAGACTATTGGCTGCATGTACAAAATATTCCAGGCTCTCATGTTATTGTTCAAAGCTCTGAACCTACAGAAGAAACAATTGAAGAAGCAGCTAAATTAGCCGCTTATTTTTCCAAATATCGTTTTTCTTCTTCAGTTCCAGTAGATCTCGTTCAAGTAAAACATATTCGAAAACCTAATGGCGCTAAACCTGGGTTTGTCATTTATGAAAATCAAACAACCTATTTTGTCACTCCTAGTAAACAAGATACAGAACAATTACAAAAAACTTAAAAAAGAGAGCAAAGTGAAGAATTGAATATTACTTCACTTTGCTCTCTTTTTTATTATTTTTTATAGTAAATGGTTCGATCCCTTTTATCTTGTAAGGGACGATTATTAGGAAATAAGTTTGTCTTGAAACGTTCAATGAAAAAAGAACTGATTGGCTTCTTTTGGTCGAACACAATCCACTGTACTGGTCCTTCTGTCGGCGGAGTAGTAAGTGAACCTTCGTAATAAAAATAGCCAGAGTTCAACGGTAAAAGTAGCGATGGATCAAACAAAAATTCACTATTTTCATCTTCCCATAAAGGGGCTGTTTCTTCTGTTAGATAAAAAAGCACCGCACAAACTAAAAGGCCCCCGTCATTATTTTTATGAACAAGATGAAATTCTAAAGGTATCTGTTCGTTTGTAATTATGTGTTCACTAGGCATATGAAAATGAATGTCCGTTAGATAATAACGTTTGTTTAAAAAATCGATAAAACTTCCTTTATTTGCAGGTTCGAAATGTATTGTATCATTCTGATTTTTTATATGAAATCGTTGTCTTTCATAATGAAATATAATTTCTTCATATAAGAGCTGCGTTTCTTCATAAGATAATGAAATGGGAGACTGTAACGGAAATTGCGCTGCCTCATAGAACTCTTGAGAAAGGTTTGGCCAAAACTCAGGGCCCGTTTCTCCTGTATAACTCCAAATACGTGCCAACAAAAACACTTCCTTTTAGGTTTTAAAAACGTTCAAATTCATTCATTAAAATGTTTAGACAGATAATTCCCAATGTTCCGGGTCTTTTTTCCATGCCTGTAATAAAGCAAGTTCTTTCTCATCAATATACTTGTTAGCCAAAGCTGTGTCAATTAAGGTTGAATAATTCGTTAAAGTAACAAGAGGGGTCTGATTTTTTTCAAAATTTCTTTTTCCGCTTTCTAATTCGTACGTAAAAATAGCCATTACACCTAACACTTCCGCCCCTTGATTTGTAGCAGCAGTACAAGCATCTAAGACGCTTTGTCCTGTAGAGATTAAGTCTTCAATAATGACAATTTTTTGTCCTTTGTCTAACTTTCCTTCGATTTGATTCGCTTTACCATGCTCTTTTTTCTTACTACGAATATAAATCATTGGCAACTCCAAAATTTCAGCAACCCAAGCAGCATGAGGAATTCCTGCAGTGGCAGTACCTGCTATGACTTCAGTTTCAGGAAAGTTCTTTTTAATTTTTTCAGCTAAGCCTTGAGCGACTTTATTTCTCACTTTAGGATAGCTCATTGTCATTCGATTATCGCAGTAAATAGGACTTTTCATCCCACTAGCCCAAGTAAATGGCTTATAAGGGTTTAAAAATACGGCCTGAATAGCCAATAGTTCTCTTGCAATATCCTTTTCATTGTTCATTCTTACGGTTTCTCCAATCTGTTTTAATCATTTGATAGACTTTATAAGGATCATCAGCTAACGTAATTGGCCTACCAACAACAATAGCATTTGCTCCTAATTCTCTAGCTTTATAAGGTGTTACAACTCGTTTTTGATCGTCAGCAATATTCTCCTGCGGGCGGATTCCGGGTGATAAACACATAAAGTCTTGGGTGGTTATTTCATGAATTTTTTGCGCTTCCCAAGCTGAACAAACAACCCCATCTAATCCAGCTTTTTGAGCATTTTTAGCATAATGAAGAACACTTTCTTCTAAAGTAGCTTGAACCAACTGCTCTTTTTGCATTTGTTCTTGACTTGTAGATGTTAATTGAGTCACAGCAATTACTTGAGGAACCTTATCTTTTTCTATACTTCCTTGCTTCAAGCCTTCTTTTGCCTGTTGCATCATTTCAAGACCACCAGCTGCTTGAACTGTTGTGATGGAAACTCCCATTTTAGCTAAACCCTTCATTGAACGTTGCACCGTATTAGGAATATCGTGCAATTTAAGGTCTAAAAAGATATCATGGCCTTCTTCTTTTAGCCAGCGAACAATTGCAGGTCCTTCTTGGTAAAAGATTTCCATTCCCACTTTAACAAAAAGTGCTTCATTTGTAGGAAATTTATTTAAAAAATTCTGGATTTCGTGTTTGCTAGCAAAATCTAATGCAATTATTGGACGTTCAATCATTTATTGATCCTTTCTTATTTCATATTTATTTATCATTTACAGTTCTTTTGTCGAGAACGTTCTAGACTGAATAACTTTTAAAACGACAGCTAACGTATCTAATGAGGTAAATATAGTGACTCCCTGTTCAACTGCTTTACGTTTTATTTTATAACGATGACTATCGGAACCTTCTTCCTGTGCTGTATAAACAATGATTTGAATATCGTCATGATTTATCTGTTCCAATCCTTCTTCTTCGCTAGTAGCATCAAACAGGCTGTCTATTTGTCGCACATTTAGTCCAAATTTTGTAAAAAAAGCAGCTGTCTTTTGCGTAGCAACGATAGTAAATCCAACATCAAAAAAACGTTGGGCTAATGATAAAGCTGTCTCTTTATCTTTGTCATTAACTGCAAACAATATAGCCCCAAACTCCGGCACTTTGACATTAGTGGATTGGAATGCTTTATCTAGCGCTTTTTCTAGTTTTATATCAGTACTCATCACAGCTCCTGTAGATTTCATTTTTTGGTTGGAATAGCAATCAAGTACTTCAGAACTTGTTAAAGAAAAAGCAGGCGCTTGAACATACACCGTATTACTGGAAACAGGCAACAGAAGATGATCAGTTTCCTCAGATATCTTCTCTCCCAAAATAGACGTTACTGCCATTTCTACCATAGAAACTCCAGTAATTTTACTTAAAAAGGGAATTATCCGGCTGATATATGGAGATACTTTTTTTAGACAAATTTGTTTATCTGAGATGACAAATTGAATACTAATCATTCCGTGTACATTCAGTGCTTGAACTAGCTGTCTAGTATAATCTTTGAGCGTTGTGATCATATATTGCGAAAAACTTTGTGATGGATAAATCGCTATAGAATCTCCTGTGGGCACGTCAGTTTGCTCAATATATTCAAGAACTCCTGGGATAATCACTGTATGACCATCATAGATAGCCTGAACTTCACACTTTCTTCCCGAAATAAATGATTCCTTTATTTCTTCTTTGCTAGAAAAGTTTAGCCCTTGCTGTTGAAAGCTCACTTCATCTTTTAAATTGGCTGCTAATTTTACTGGGTTATCTAATTGTGAAATTTTTTTGGAGGGTAATCCCAAGATATTAACCCCAAAATAAGCTAGCTCTTCTCCTAAACACTGTGCTTTTTTTCCGCCAAACTGGCTAAGGACTCCTAACGGCTTTTCAAATTCAATAATTTGATAAACGTCTTCTAAAGTTAGCGATGAAAAATAAAGTTTATCTGCTAGCATAAAATCCGTAGACAGACTTGCCGGATTATCATTTATAAGAAGAGCATTGTATCCTCTCTTTTGTACAGCCTTCATAGCATGCACAGTCGTATAATCGAATTCAACTCCTTGTCCAACTTGGGTAGGCCCGGCGCCTAAAATTAAGACTGAAGGCTTATCTATTGGCGTAGATTCATTCTCTGTTTCATAAGTACTATAAAAATACGGAAATTGAGCTGTAAATTCTCCTGAGCACGTATCGACCATTTTAAATACTGGAGATAGTTGATATTGTTTTCGCAAAAGACAAATAGAGTCTTTCTCAGTATGCCACAATTGAGCGATCTTAGCATCAGAAAAGCCTTTTTGTTTCGCCTGATGCAATCCTTCTATATTTCCATTATTTTTTTTTAAATATTCTTCCATTTCCACAATTTGAGCAATTTTATCTAGAAAGAATAGGTCGATTTTCGTCATTTCCGCTAGCTCTTCTATTTTGTAGCTTCGACGCAAACTTTCTGCTAAACTAAATAACCGATCACTTTGAGGATAAATAATTTTTTGGATCAATTTTTCGTCTGTTTGCTCTTGTAAGGAGGTTAACTCTATATGATTCACAGGAGTATTTAATGAGTGAACAGCTTTTAATAAAGAAGCTTCCAATGTTCGATCAATAGCCATTACTTCACCCGTTGCTTGCATTTGTGTATTTAATTGATATTGTGTATTTTTTAAACCATCAAAGGAAAAAACTGGAATCTTTGTGGCAATATAATCCAAAGTCGGTTCAAAGTTAGCAGAAAGATCATTAGTAATTGGGTTTTTTATTTCGGACAGAGACAACCCTAAAGCAACCTTTGCCGCAATCCTTGCCATCGGATAGCCACTTGCTTTACTAACGAATACACTGGAACGAGTTAAACGAGGGTTGATATCTAATACATAGAAAGCAACACTCTTGGGATCAAGCGCCAATCGTATATGACAGCTACCTTCAATTTTTAACGCACGAATAATTTTTAATGAAATGTCACGCAATAGTTGGTATTCCTGATCAGTTAACGTTTGACTAGGAAGAAAAACGACTGAATCACCGCTATGAACACCTACTGGATCAAAACTTTCCATATTGCCAACTACGAGGGCATTATCAGCAGCGTCACGTAAAACTTCAAATTCAACCTCTTTAAACCCAGCGAAACTTTGCTGAATATCACATTGAGTTATCGGTGAAGCATCCATACCTTTTTTTAGCACTTTTGTTAAATCATTTTGATTATAACAAATCCCACTACCGGCACCAGCAATTGTTAGTCTTGGGTGTATAAACACAGGATATCCTATTTCTTGTGCAAAATTCAGCCCCTCTGTAACAGTACCAACGGATTTTGTTAAAGGGAATAACTGCTTCGGATTGACTAACAATTCTTCAAGAACCTCTTGCTTCTTTATTTTTTCTATTGCAGAAACAGGTAGGCTTAAAAGTTCAATAGTTAACCCTGTTAAAATTCCTGAAAACACTAGTTCCTGTACAACATGTAAAGCGGTCTGTCCACCAACAGTTGGTAAAATCGCGTCTGGTAATTCTTTTCTTAAAATACGAGTAACAAATTCTGTAGTCACAGGTTCAATATACAAGTGATCAACAGTTGCTTTATCAGTTGTTACATCTTCGGCGTTAGAATTCACAAGAACAATCTCATAGCCTTCTTCTTTTAACGCTGCACATGCTTGATTTGTTATATTATCGTATTCAGCGGATTGACCAATCGTTGTAGGACCTGAACCGATAATTAGTATTTTTTTGATATCCGTTCTTTTTGGCAAAGCTAAAACGCCCCTTTTTGTGCATCCATCATTTCAATAAACTCATCAAACACATGTAAAGCATCATGCGGTCCAGGAGCAGCATTGGGATTGAATTGAACAGCAAACGCTGGATAAAAACGATGCTTTAACCCCTCAATAGTACCGTCATTAACATTAAAATGAGTAACTAACAGTTTTTTAGTATTCACTGAATTTCTTGTTACAGCAAATCCGTGACTCTGTGACGTGATATCAATACGTCCAGTGGCTGTTTCCTTGACTGGATAATTTTGTCCATGATGGCCAAATGACATTTGATAGGTTTCACAACCATTGGCTAAGGCAAATAACTGTTGACCTAAGCCAATGCCAAAAATTGTTATCTTTCCTTGAATTTTACGAATCATTTCTATGACATGAGGTAAACTTCTAGGATCGCCTGGACCATTCGTTAAGATGATACCATCAGGTGCTAATTCAAAAATTTCTTCAGCTGAACTATTATAGGGCATAACAGTTAAATTACAGTTTCTTTTGGCTAGCTCACGCATGATACTATGCTTTAGACCTAGGTCTATTATAATTACGTTGTGGCCTGTTCCCGGGCTAGGATAAGGCGTTTGAGTGGAAACCTGTTCCACTTGGTTATTAGGTAATACACTCGCTTTTAATTGATCATAAGCATGAGTAAAAACATCACCTGAATCTACAATGCTTGCTTTCATCGTACCATGATCTCGAATTTTACGTACTAACGCTCGTGTGTCAATTCCAGCAATACCAGCGATATTTCTTCTAGCTAAAAAGTCAGAAAGTGACATTTGATAACGCCAGTGATTAGCTAAACGCGGATGTTCTTTTACTACAATCCCCTTACAAGCCGGAGAAAGTGTCTCGTAATCGTCTCGATTGATACCGACATTACCGATTAAAGGGTAAGAAAAAGTGATAATTTGTCCGTTATAATTTTGATCAGTAATCGTTTCTTGGTATCCTGTCATATTCGTAGTAAAAACAATCTCACCAAAAACATTTAGCTGAGCTCCAAAACCTTCACCAGCATAATAAGTGCCATCATCTAAAATCAGCCAACGGTTTTTCAAAGTGTTTCACCCTGCCATACTATTTTCCCATCTACTAACGTATAAAGCGTATCTCCAAAAAGCTCTTTTCCAATAAAGGGTGTATTTTTAGCTTGAGATAAAAATCTTTTTTCATCTACTGTATAAGGATGTTCAATATCAAATATAGCTAAGTCAGCTTTATCACCAATATTTAAACGATTAACAGTCAAACCAAATATTTCAGCTGGTTTTATGGCCATCCAATTTATAACTTGTTCTAAGGTAAAAATACCTTCTTTGACAAAAGTGGTATAAATTAGTTGGAAAGCATATTCAGAACCTACAATTCCAAAAGGAGAGTCTAAGAAATCTTGATTTTTTTCAACAAAGCTATGAGGTGCATGATCTGTGGCGATACAATCAATCGTTCCATCTAAAAGACCATTAATCAATGCCTCCTGATCTTCTTTGGCACGTAATGGCGGATTCATTTTCCAGTAGCCATGATTTTGTGTAATATCTTCATCTGCTAATAATAGATGATGTGGGCAAACCTCACAAGTAACATGAACGCCAGCATCTTTCGCTTGACGAATAACTCGCACACTTTCTTTAGAAGAAACATGGCATACATGATAATGGGCACCAGTCTGTTCAGCTAAGAGCAGATCACGTGCAATCTGGGAAGACTCTGTAGCACTCATAATACCAGGCAATCCCAACTCCCTAGCTTTTTGGCCTTCATGCATCACACCGTTAAACAGAAGGGATTCATCTTCTGTATGTGCAACAATTGTATGATTATTTTCCGCTGCTTCTTTCATCGCTAAATACATTGTCTTAGCTGTCTGCACGCCATTACCATCATTAGTAAAAGCAAATGCTCCAGCCTTTTTTAAAGTAACTTGATCTACTAATTCTTCGCTACGCAAGTTTTTTGTAATTGGAGCATATTGAAGTACGTGATTGATAGCATCTTGGTTGATAATCTCCTGTACTTGTACAAATCGTTCTAATGTATCCGGCACTGGGTTTAGGTTGGGCATAGCACAAATTGTGGTAAAACCTCCGCGGCTAGCTGCTTGGCTTCCTGTTTGAATTGTTTCCTTATAAGCAAACCCTGGCTCTCTAAGATGAACATGAACATCTACCAACCCTTGCGTAACCAATTGATTTTTTGCATCGATCACTTGATCAAAGTATTGTTCATCAAACACTTTTCCAATCGCATAGATGGTTTTATTTCGAATCCATAGCTGCACCGGTATTAATTGGTTTTCATGAGAGATTACCTGACCGTTTTTAATTAATAAGTCCATTTTCTGCCTCCTCTATTCCACCCTTACTTATGATTTTCCTTGTAATACAGCCTCTAAAATTGCCATTCGAACATATACGCCATTGGTCATTTGCCTAACAATCCTTGACTGTAAGCCTTCCACTAATGGATCAGCAATTTCGACATCACGATTTACAGGAGCTGGATGCATAATGATCGCTTGCTGCTTCATTTTTTTAGCTCGTTCAACCGTTAGACCAAATTTATTATGATATTCTTGTTTAGAAAAGCTTTCATTGGGATCATGTCGCTCATGTTGTACACGCAACATCATTAATACATCCATCTGGCTAATTAATTCATCTATCGGTAAATATTTGCCATAAACATCAAATGTTGGGTCATACCATTGCTTAGGACCAGAAAAATAAACATTAGCTCCTAAACGCTTAAGCATTGCATATTTGACTTAGCTACTCGCGAATGAGTAATATCACCTATAATGGCCACATTTAATCCTTCAAAAGTACCAAATTCTTCGTAAATCGTCATAAGATCTAATAAACACTGAGTAGGGTGTTGTCCACTACCGTCGCCACCATTAATAATACTACAGTGAATCGAAGGGCTTTGAATAAGTTGGTCATAATAATTTTCATCTTCATGTCGCACAACCACACAATCCACGCCAATAGCTGACATTGTCAAAACCGTATCATAAAGTGTTTCTCCTTTTTGTACGGAACTTGTAGCAGCCTCAAAGGCAATAACATCGATGCCTAATTTCTTTTCTGCAATTTCAAAACTTTTATGAGTACGTGTACTATTTTCAAAAAAAAGATTTGCGATAAAATACTGACTTTTTCTAGGTAACCAAATCGCTCCTTTTTTAAAAGCACTTCCACGATGAATTAATCCCATAACTTCTTGATCGGATAAAGCTTCAACGATTAGTAAATGTTTCAAACTTACTTGTTCAGATTGTACAATCATGACTCTTGTCCCCCCTACTCTTCGCTTCTAGCCTTTACAGGTAAAATCAAATTTAAAGCAATGCCAATAACGGTAGCTAAAGCCATGCTCGTTAGTTCAAAACTACCAATTCTTAAATAAGCACCACCAATGCCAATAACTAAAATAGCTGCAGCAATCACTAAGTTACGCTTTTTATCAAAATCAATTCGGTTATCAATCAAGATGCGCAAACCGCTAGAAGCAATTACACCAAACAACAGAAAACTAATGCCTCCAATGACAGGATCAGGAATGCTATAGATCAAACTGCTCATTTTCCCGACAAAGCTAAAAAGAATCGCAAAGACAGCAGCACCTGCAAGTACAAATACACTATGAACTTTAGTAATCGCTAAAACACCGATGTTTTCCCCATAGCTTGTTGTAGGAGGGCCACCAATAAACCCTGCAATCATTGTCGATAGACCATCAGCAAACAGCGTTTTTTTCAAGCCCGGTGTCTTAAAAAAATCTCTTTTTGAAATTTTGCTCAATACCATTAAATGCCCCATATGTTCTGTCATTGTTACAAAAGCAATAGGTGCCATACTCGTTAATGCTGCAAGAGAAAAATGAAAATCGTAATCAACAAACATGATTTGAAAATCAGGAATTTGAAACCAAGCAGCAGCTCTAACCGGCTCCAAATCTACAACCCCGACTGCTAGAGCAAATAGATAACCACCAATAATTCCTAATAAGATTGGGATAAGGCTAAAAAATTTTCTTAAATACATATTAAAAATAATCGTAATCCCTAAAGT
Source organism: Tetragenococcus muriaticus DSM 15685 (assembly GCF_000423785.1). Lineage (GTDB taxonomy): Bacteria > Bacillota > Bacilli > Lactobacillales > Enterococcaceae > Tetragenococcus > Tetragenococcus muriaticus. The sequence continues at coordinate 165,150 of NZ_AUIQ01000001.1, forward strand.
AACTAAAGCCACAAGAAAGTATTTCGTATCATAAGATCCTTCATTAAACATCGCATTTTCAGCAGCGTTTTGAGCTAACCCTAATCCAATAACCATAATGACGGGTCCTACAACAATAGGAGGTAAAACGTCATCGATCCAATCCGAACCTGCTTTAGCGATAATAAAAGCGACAATGACATAAACAATCCCTGAATAGATAATTCCTTGAGCAACAGCTGGATAACCGCTAGTTCCCATCAATGATTGAATAGCTGTTATAAAAGCAAAACTACTTCCTAAATAAGCAGGTACCGTTCCTTTAGTAATTAAGATATATAATAGGGTCCCAACCCCGGAACTAAATAACGCAATACTAGGCTCAAGTCCAACGAGTATAGGCACTAATACTGTAGCACCAAACATTGTAAATAAGTGTTGCAAACTAAGTCCTACCCATGGCCAAAATTTGGGGCGATCCTTGATATCTAAAATCGCATCTGGGTTACGAAACTCATTTTTATCTGTCATTATGCCTCTCCTTTTTTATGAATGAAAACACGATCAGCGCCGTCTACTTCAAGCATTTCTACAATGATTTCTTCTGCAGAAGAAGTAGGAATATTTTTCCCGACAAAGTCTGCTCGAATAGGTACCTCTCTATGACCTCGATCGATCAAAACAGCCAATGCAACTTTTTGAGGTCGCCCAAAATCCATAATAGCATCTAATGCCGCTCGTATCGTTCGTCCGGTAAACAATACATCATCTACTACAATGACTTCTTTTCCCTCTAGTGATTCTGGAATATTGGAAGCATGCAATTCTGGCTTTCCTACTTGCTCTTTCTGATCATCACGATATAAAGTAATATCCAATGCTCCAACAGGCACTTCGACATTTTCTAATTGTTGTAAACGTTGCGCAATACGTTGTGCAATATAAATCCCTCTTGTTTTTATACCCACTAGTACTAGCTGATTAATCTCATAATTTCTTTCAATAATTTCATAAGTAATTCTGGTCAACGCTCGTTTCATAGTCACTTCATCGATGACCTCTTTTTTTGTCATATTCTTTCCTCCTTATTTTTTACACAAAAAAACTCCTGCCCGTTGGAGGCAGGAGTGAGCATACACCGGTCTATCATGAATTATTGTTTAAAAGCTTACAATAATCTAAAACAATGTTTTATAAGCAGTCACTTCCTTTTTAGCCTCACGGGACTAACTTAAAGGATAAGCTGTAAAAATTTATTACGTTAACTATACAGTTATTCATTAAAAAAATCAATTGGTTCTCGTAATTTTGCTAAAGTTTTTTTAAAGTTTTCAGGTAAAGAGGCTTCAAAGGTTAAACGTTTACCACTTGTAGGATGAGTAAACCCAATCGTTCCCGCATGTAAAAATTGACCGTTACTAGCTAACGTCTTTTTCGGTCCATAGACGGGATCACCTGCAATAGGATAACCGATATACTTCATGTGAACGCGAATTTGATGGGTCCTACCTGTCTCTAATTGTAATTTAATCAAAGTAAAATTGGTAAAACGTTCAATAACAGAAAAATGAGTCACAGCATGTTTGCCATTATCTACCACGTCTTGCATTTTCCGATCCGTATGAGACCGTCCAATAGGCGCTGTGACTGTCCCCTTTTGATGCTTTATATTCCCATGAACTAAAGCGGTGTATTCACGCAAAATTGTTTTTTCTTGTAGTTGTTGGGCTAATGACGTATGACTAGAGTCATTTTTAGCAATCATTAACAACCCAGAAGTATCTTTGTCAATGCGATGAACAATGCCAGGACGAATCACCCCATTAATAGCTGATAAATGATCTAAATAAAATAATAAAGCATTGACTAATGTATGAGTAGGATGTCCTTGTGACGGATGGACTACCATGCCCTGAGGCTTATTTACTACAGCAACATCTTGATCTTGATAAACAATTTCAATAGGAATATCACAAGCGTTGATTTCTAATGGCTTGTCTTCAGGTATACGAACAATAAGGTGGTCGTTGGGCCGTACTTTATAATTCCCTTTTACTTTTTGGCCATTTAATAAAACCTGTCCATCTTTTACCCACTGTTGTATCTGAGAACGACTATAATTCGATAAACGATCGGCTAATACTTTATCAAGTCGTCCTTGTTCATTTGTTATTGTAATTTCCAGATTCTCCGCCATGTTCTTTTCCTTTCAAACGATCTTCAAATATTGTATAAATAAAAATTAAGATAACACCTATTACCAAAGAAGAATCAGCTATATTAAAAATAGGGAATTGAATAAAATCCGCTTGTATCATATCTACTACATAACCTAAACGAATTCGGTCAATGAAATTTCCCACAGCGCCTGCTAGTACAAGCGCGAGTCCTATGGTTAAAAACTTGCTTTCTTTACGATAACGAAATATAAGATAGGTTACTACAACGACTGCAATAACCGTAATTAATGTAAAAAAAGTCATTTGTCCTTCTAAAATATTCCAAGCAGCTCCTTGGTTTTGTACATAAGTTAATGAAAACAAAGGATCCAATAGAGACTGTGTTTCTCCAATTTCTAAGTTCGTAACAGTCCAAAACTTTACCCACTGGTCAATTCCAATGACCAGTAAACTTAATAAAAAAATGATAATAAGCATTTTTTTCCTCACTTCTTAACGACTAAAAAATATCTCGAGGCCGAACAATGCCTAATAAATTTCCATTTGGATTTCCATCTTTTGTAATAAAAACCGCGTCCAATAATCTATTATTGCGAAATTTTTGTTCGACCTCATTGATCGTTGTATTTTTGGCTACAAAAGCAAAATTGGTTTGTTTCCCATCTGTAATAATCAAATCTTTGGCTGTACGATTTTTTAAATCAATCTTGCCATTAACTCTTTCTTTAGCAAACCAGTAACCAAGAGCTTTTAATGTGATAAGGCCCTGGAAATCCCCTTTTTTATACAAGGGAAACTGAGAGTAACGTCTAGCAGCTACAATTTTGAGCAATTCGATAATAGGAATATCCTGTTCAAATCCAGTGACATTTTTAGCAAATCGGGGAATAACAGTTTCTGGCTGAATTAAGTCAGATTCAATTTTTTGTATACGACCTACAATCCATTGATTAGGTTCAGCAATAACGAAGTCTTCGCCAATTTGTTCATGAACAATAGCATTGCGTAGCTGCGAAATCTGTAATAAGTCATTTTCATAAGACTTTATCGGTAATTCTTCTCTATTACTTAACCTGCGTACCATCTGACTAAACCCCATATTTTGCGGATTTCCTAATTGATCATTCATCCACTTTTCAATTCGATTAAAGCAACTTAAAAAAGTATCTGCTCGTTCACCCATCTATTTCTTCCTTTCTTATCACATAAATCAAAATAAACCACTAGCTTTCCCCGTCTCATCAACATCCATCTCTAAAGCTGCTGGATTTTTAGGAAGGCCTGGCATTGTCAAGATATTTCCCGTGAGTATAACTAAAAAACCTGCTCCCCTCTTAGGAAGAATTTCTTTTACAGTAAGATCAAAGTTTTGCGGAACACCCAACAAACTCGCATCATCAGAAAGAGAATATTGCGTTTTGGCGATACAAATGGGCATTAAATCCCAGCCAAACGCTTTAAATTCTTTTAATTGCCCTTGTGCTTTCTTCTCAAATACAACATCACGCGCGCCATAAATGGTTTGAGCAACTTTTCTGATTTTATCTTCTAATGGTAATTGGTTTTGATATAAAGGACTGTAATTTGTTTCTTTTTTCTCGATGGTGGAGACCACTGTACTGGCTAACTCTTGAGCTCCTGCTCCGCCATATTCCCAAGTAGAACTTAAAATGGCAGTTACACCAATTTCTTGACATAATTTTTGTAAGTAAAGTAGTTCTCTTTCTTGATCCGAAGCAAATTCATTAATAGCTACCACAACCGGTATCCCATAATTTTGCATATTCTTTACATGCTTTTTCAAATGATCAAAGCCTTTTTTTAAAGCAGGGAAATCTTCCTTAGTTAATTGTTCAGTAGTCAAACCACCATGCATTTTTAAAGCTCGTACTGTCGCTACCATTACAATAGCATTGGGAGATTTATCTAAACTAGGAACTTTGAGATCGAGGAATTTTTCGGCTCCTAGATCGGCTCCAAAACCAGCTTCAGTTACTACATAATCCCCCAATTGCAAGGCTGTTTTTGTCGCAACAACACTGTTACATCCATGAGCAATATTGGCAAAAGGGCCTCCGTGAATAAAAGCAGGCGTTTGTTCCATTGTTTGTACCAAATTAGGTTTCAGCGCTTCTTTAAGCAGAAGAGTTAATGCTCCTTCTACTTGCAGGTCATGTACAGTTACTGGTTTATTCTGGTAAGTATACCCAATAACGATCTTAGCTAGCCTTTCTTTTAAGTCTGATAAATCATTGGCTAAACATAAAATAGCCATGATTTCACTAGCTACGCTAATATCAAATCCTTCCTCGTGAGGGACACCTTGCGCTTTATTTCCTAAACCTACGACGATATGACGTAAAGCGCGGTCATTAATGTCTAGGGTTCTTTTCCAAATGATTTGTTGCGGATCAATCCCTAATTCATTTCCCTGATGAATATGATTATCAATCAACGCTGATAGTGCATTATTAGCTGCTGTAATGGCATGAATATCTCCAGTAAAGTGTAAGTTAATGTCTTCCATAGGCAAGACTTGAGAATATCCTCCACCTGTTGCGCCACCTTTTAGTCCCATAACTGGACCTAGGGAAGGTTCCCTTAAAGCTAAAACCGCTTTTTTATGTATTTGGTTTAACCCATCTGCTAATCCGATGGAAACTGTTGTTTTTCCTTCACCTGCTGGTGTAGGATTAATTGAAGTAACTAGAATTAATTCCCCCATGTTTTGCTGCATGTTTTCAGTTAGAGAGATTTTAGCTTTATATTTTCCATAAGGTTCAATCGCTTCCTGTCCAAGCCCTAGTTTCTGAGCGATTTGTTCGATAGGTGCTAATTTAGTTTGTTGTGCAATTTCTATATCTGATAACAAAAACTTCCCCCCTCTTTCTTTTTTAGTCAAAGATTATATGCATATCTTAAACTGTTTCCACAGGTATCTCTTTTGGTAGAAGATGACACAATTTTTTTATCTGCTTTTTATTTAAGCGCATTTCTAAAGTCTGTTTTTTTAGATAAATCATTAACAAACTTCCCGATATTCGGATGAAATTAATTTGGTCAAATGTAAAATAATCTGTTTTCCAAAAGCGGGCATAATTTATTTGTATTCCGTTTTTATGGAAAATAATTACGCGACGATAGTCACAATAAACTAAGATTAAAAATATGAAGAAAAAGATCATACTTTTCCAATGAACTTCAGCTCGTTCCAAAATAAATGTTAAACCTAAAAATAAACATATGAACGTGATCGACCAATAAATAATAGCTAAGGAACACTCAGGCTTCCAGCGAATTTTATAATTTTTCACGTTGCTCTCCTTCCATCTATCATTTAAAAAGTTTGTATATTATAATCAAATTACGTAAACTGCATATAAAGAAGGGCTTAACAATGATAAAAACATACATTGATGCTTCTACCAAGGGAAATCCCGGTCCAAGTGGAGGAGGAATTGTTCTTTTTAGTGAGGATAAGGATATTTACGAGCAAAAATCGTTTGCCATCTCCACTTCATTAACAAACCATCAAGCAGAATTTGCTGTTTTTAGCTATTTGCTTGATCATTTGTATACACAAGATCTACATACACAAACTATTTTAGTTTATACTGATAGTAAAATTTTAGCGCAAACAATCCAGAAAAACTATACAAAAAACCAAAACTTCAAAAAATACTTAAATGAAATTCAAAAAAAATTACAAAATTTTGCACTCTTATTTATCAAATGGATTCCAGAAGCCAATAACAAAGGCGCTGATAACCTAGCAAGGCAAGGTTTACAAAAAGCACTCAAATCATAGAATTGGTGAAAGCAAACGGGAAAAATTTTGTTTAAATTTTAACCAATAAGATTGTTGATCAATCATATCTTGAGTTAACAAGGCACTATGTTTCATATCTTCTTCAAAGATCGAAGCCAGTTCTCTATTTAGTTTTTCATCATATCCAAAAGCGCTCACTTCAAAGTTAAGATCGTAACTTCTTATATCTTGATTTGTTGTACCAAAAGAGACAATGGAGTCATCTATGACCACGGTTTTTGCGTGAATAAATCCGCCATTATAAATATAAATTTTTGCACCAAGATTTTGAAATAGATTCGCATAATACTGCGTTGCTCGATAAATAAACGGATGATCAGGCATGCAAGGAATCATAATACGTACATCCACTCCAGAACGAATTGCAATTTGCAAAGCATTTGTCATTGAATCATCAGGGATTAAATAAGGAGACTGAATCCAAACTCTTTCTTTAGCTGAGACAATGGTTTTAATAAAACCGCCTTTAATAATTTGTTCAATTGATTCAGGACCATCGGCAACAATTTGCAAAGCTGCATCCGCATGATCCACTGGTTCGGGAATAACAAAATAGCGATCCTCGTACTCCAACGCATCTTTTTTATTTTTTATTGAAGCATTCCAGTCTCGGATAAATATCTCCTGTAAAGAAAAAGACGCAGTACCGATAATTTTAGCATGAGTGTCACGCCAATAACCAAACTTTTCTGTCTTTTCTACATACTGGTCCCCTACGTTAAACCCGCCCGTCCAACTAATTTGACCATCTACAACAACAATTTTGCGATGTAAATGATAATTTAAACGAGTTTTTCGAATCATATTCCTTGAAGTAATAAAGGGGATAACTTTGCCACCTGCTTCTTGTAATGGCTTAAAAAACCGCTCAGTTGTCCGACCGCCCCATGGATCAAATACTAAACGAACTTCCACTCCTTCTTTGGCTTTTTTTACTAAAAGATCTAAAAAGGCATTGCCAATCTTATCATCAAAAAAAGCATAGTACTCCACATGTATATTGTCTTGCGCTTTTTCAATATCTGCGAACAAATGAGAAAATTTTTCTTGACCATCGGTAAAAAATTCGACATAGTTTCCTCTTGTTAAAGGAGATTCATCCATATTAGAAAAATATTCTTTTAATAAAATCGCTTCATAAGAATAAGTTTTAGGTTGATAATTTTCATTGTTTCTTTCAATCATTTGGTTGATTTCTTTAATTCTTTTTTGATGTTGCTCGCTAAAAAGATAGACAGTTTCTCTATCAATCCCTCTGCCACAAAAAGCATACAAAAGAAAGCCAATTCCCGGAAGAAAAACCAATGTCATCATCCAAGCAAGAATACTTGTGATAGAACGAGGACGACGAAATACAGTAATAAATGCGACTACAGTATTAATAATAACTAGGCCCCAAAAAATTTGGTATAAAATGGCTAAGTCTGTCTCTAAATCCATTCGGTTCCTCCTCATAATAAATAGTTGTGGTCAAGCCTAACGTCTAATTGATAATTTCCAATTCTTTTACTAACTTCTTGGCGTATTTCAGCTAGTAGTTGTTGTTCATTTTCCATAATTTCTTCGGGTATAACCAGATCAAACTGTAATACATTGTGATCTTTTATACGTAAATCGTGCATTTTTAACCCTTCGTTAAATTCGGCTAAAATGTTCATTAATTCTTTATTAATTTTCAAAAATTGAGTATCATGAATAGCTACAGGATCTAAATGGCAGACGAGCTCTACCTCAAGATTTTTCTGAAAGTCTTTTTCAATCATATCAATCACTTGATGCGCATAGCTTAGGCTCCAACTAGCATCTATCTCTACATGAACAGAAGCAAATTTACTTTGAGGACCATAATTATGGATTAATAAATCATGATAGCCCAAGATCAAAGGATAACTTGCTAACTTCGCTTCCATCATTTGGATTTGTTGATCGGAAGGGCGGCTACCTAGTAATTCATCAATAAAATCTTTTATCATTCGGACCCCTGTATAAATAATATAAAGAGCCAAAATAAAACCAATAACTCCATCAATTTGCCAACCTGTTAAATACTCTATTAATACTGAAAGTACTACAGTCACTGTTGTAAATACGTCATTTAAGCTATCTTTTCCTGAAGCTTGTAAAGTTTGGGAATCAATTTTTTGTCCCAGCCGTTTATACATACTTATTTGCCAAATTTTAATAAAAATAGAAGCCAATAAAACAACGAATATACCAAAAGAAAAAGTGGTGCTTTCGGGTTCAAGGATTTTATTGAACGAACTTTGCAAAAATTGGAGACCAACTAAAATGATGACAAACGAAACCGCTAATCCGCTAATATATTCAAAGCGCTCATGTCCATATGGATGTTTTCTATCTGCTGGTTTTGCGGCTACTTTAAAACCGATCAATGTTAGAATAGAAGACACCATATCGGATAGACTATTGACAGCATCTGCCAAAATAGCAACTGAACTAGCAATAAAACCGACAAAAAGTTTTCCAAAGAACAACACAATGTTTGAAATTAATCCAAAGATACCAGCAATTTGTCCCACTTTTGTCCGTTGTTCTTCCTTATTTTTATTTTTTATAAGTTTTTCAACTAAACGTTCAAGCATTCTCAGGAAACTCCTCATTATGATTTAAAATCAGTGGATGAAACAAAAGAATAGTTCTACCTCCATTTTATCCTGAAACACTTAAAAATAACAATCGCTAAACAAAAATAATAAAGGTTGGAAAAATAACGACAAGTATGACAATTTTCCAACCTAATAATAAACTTATCCTTCTAACCACTGACGAACTTCGTTTAGCGCTTGAGGGATTCCTTCAGGTTTTTTTCCACCAGCTTGAGCTAAGTCTGGACGGCCACCACCGCCACCGCCAACTTTAGGCGCAATTGCTTGGATTAAATCTCCTGCTTTTATCCCCTCTTTATTTTTCTCTGACGTCACTGCAGCTAACAAATTCGCCTTCCCATTGTTTTCTGTAGCTAAAACAAGCACATCAGAAATCTTTTGTTGTTTCCACTGGTCTGCTAATTGACGTAAATGATTCATATCTTTTACATCGACTTGTGCACTCACATAAGAGATATTGTTTACGTAGTTTACTTCTTGAAACACATTTTCAGCTTGCTGATTGGCTATTCTATTAGATAGCTGTTCATTTTCTTTTAACGCTTGCTCTAATTCTTGTTGCAGTTGTTTGGCTTTATCCACTACATTGTCTGTTTTTGGTAGCTTAAATAATTCTGCCACTTGACGTAGCTTATCTTCTTGTTGAACAGATTGTTGATAAGCGTTTTTACTCGTTACTGCTTCAATCCGCCTAACTCCAGCTCCAATACCTGATTCAGAAGTAATCTTAAAAATACCGATATCTTCTGTATTTTTCACATGATTACCTCCGCAAAGTTCAATCGACCAATCAGCAATATTAACGACTCGTACATCATGTCCATATTTTTCACCAAATAAAGCCATAGCGCCCATCTCTTTAGCCGTATCGATATCTGTTTCGATCGTAGTTACAGGCAAAGCTTGCCAAATCTTTTCGTTAACAATTTTTTCCATTTCTTGTAACTCTTCAGCTGTAATTTGTCCAAAATGAGAAAAATCAAACCGCAAATAGTCTGGAGCTACCAAAGAACCTGCTTGATTAGATTGAGAGCCTAGAACTTCTTTTAATGCTTTATGCAATAAGTGAGTAGCCGTATGGTTCTTAATTATACTATTATGGCGTGTTTTATCTACTTGTAAAGTATACGTTTGTCCTTTTTGTAAATTTTTTTTCACATCAATTTGGTGTAGATATTGTCCTTTAGGTGCTTTTTGGACGTCAGTGACAACTGCACAAACTTCTCCACATTGATCGATAATAACGCCTGTATCGGCAACCTGTCCACCCAGTTCTGCATAAAAAGGGGTTTGTGAAAAAATAACTTCTGCTTGACCGCTAGAGATATTATCTATAAATTCTTCATTTTGAATGATGAGAACTAACGCACTCTCGGTTTCCAACGTCGTGTAGCCGACATATTCACTAGCTACATTTACTTCTGTCAGTAAAGAAGACTGCAATTTCATCGATTGCTCATTATTACGTGCATTGCGCGCACGTTCACGTTGAGCTTGCATTTCTTTTTCAAAGCCCGCATGATCTACTTCGAAACCAGCTTCTGAAGCAATCTCTTCCGTTAATTCTACGGGGAAGCCATAAGTATCGTACAATTTAAAAATATCGGCTCCTTGAATCATTTGTGATTGTTCACTTTTTTCTTTTGCTAATAATTGGTCTAAGATCGCCATTCCTTCATTAATTGTTTCATAAAAACGTTGTTCTTCTGTTTTAATAACTTTTTCAACAAACGTTTGCTGTTGTAAAACTTCAGGATAATAACTAGACATAATCTTGCCAACAGTGCCAACGAGCCGATATAAAAAGGACTGATTAATACCTAATTTTTGTCCATGCATCACTGCTCGACGTAACAAACGACGTAAGACATAACCCCTTCCTTCATTGGAAGGAAGAGCCCCATCCGCAATAGCAAAGGCTAGAGCTCGAATATGATCTGCTATCACCCGAAACGAGACATCCAGGTCTTGATTATCCCCGTATTTTACTCGATCACTGATCTGTTGAATATCACGAATGATTGGCATAAATAAATCTGTTTCAAAATTTGTAGGGGCGTCTTGAATAACTGAAACAATACGTTCTAGACCCATACCAGTATCAATATTTTTATTAGGCAAAGGTTCGTAAGTATCATCGGACTTATGATTAAATTCAGAAAACACAAGGTTCCAAATTTCTAAATAACGCTCATTTTCTCCTCCTGGGTAATTTTCAGGATCATCATCGGAGAGATCGTTGAATTTTTGTCCCCGGTCATAAAAGATTTCTGTATCCGGACCACTAGGACCAGCACCTATATCCCAGAAATTATCTTCCATTTCTATAATATGATCTGAGCTGAGACCAATTTCATCTTGCCATATTCTTTTTGCTTCTTCGTCTTTAGGATAAACTGTCACATATAACCGTTCTGGATCAAATCCAATCCAATTTGGAGAAGTTAAAAATTCCCAAGCCCACTGTAATGCTTCTTTTTTAAAGTAATCTCCCAAAGAAAAATTACCTAGCATTTCAAACATTGTTTGGTGTCTAGCCGTTCTTCCTACATTTTCAATGTCATTTGTCCGTATTGATTTTTGGGCGTTTACAATTCGTAAGTTCTCAGGAACCACAGTTCCATCAAAGTATTTTTTCAATGTCGCTACACCAGAATTAATCCATAATAATGTAGGATCATCTACTGGGATAAGTGAAGCGCTAGGTTCAATTGCATGACCTTTTGTTTGAAAAAAATCTAAAAACATCTGACGAACTTCCGAACTTGTTAATTCTTTCATAACTATTCTCCTTAAAATTAAATTAATGGTTAATTTCAAAAATTAAAAAGACATCTTTGCAACCTAAGGACGTCTACACGCGGTACCACCTTATTTGCAATGATGTCTATGTCTATCATTACCTCTTAAACTTCTATAACGCCGAAGTTGCGTTGATATTTCTACCAAACTAGTTACAAGGGAGCAGCCAAAAACCGCCTTGCTTTTCTCTCAGCATGAAAAACTTTCTGTAAAGGTTTGCTATCTTTGACCATATCCTTTATCTTTCCAAAGTATAGGCAAATTTTCTGAAATTGTCAATTCATTTTAACATGCTCCGGGAAACTTTAGCCATTTTGGATGATAATCCCTTTACGGAAAAGAAAATCACAAGGAGAAATCGACTGATTTCCAACTAAGATTTTACGCGAACGATAATAAGAAGACAAAGGGAGATGGTCTAGTAAAGGATGCCCTATTTTTTCAGCCTTTTCTAATTTTAAATACATCGAACGTGTTAGCTCCCAATGATCTAAGCGGTCTGAAAAATATAGACCAAACATATTGGCTTGTTGTATTTTTTTACTAGTTTGCCTTCCATAATAAGTTTCGTTTTCTTCCAGCTCACTTCCCCAGCGGAATAACTTTCGGGTAGCGCCAGAAACTGCATATTCCCATTGATCTTCAGTCAATAAGTCAAAAAGCTCTTCTTCCGTTTTTTCCAATAAACGATTAAAATCGCAGATTTTATGCGCATAAATTGTGTATCTTTCATTCTTTTCTGAAAGTAAAGCATAAAAATTGTTTTCTTCAAAGATTTCTTTAGGAAGTTCCACATGGAGACTTTCTTCCAAAGTCTGGGGGTGTTTAATATGACTAAAAAAGGCAGGCTTGATTGAAGTGAATTTTTCTCTTTGTCCAGAAAATTCCCCCGTAATTAAATCCACTTCTCCAATGTAAGTTGTTCCCACTGGTTGGGCCTCCTTTTGGACAAGCATAGGCGCAATTATTTGCTTACGCAATGGAGTAGTTGATTCATTCACAAAAATTTCCCAATCTTCAGCCGTTTTTAAGCCATAATTTCTAACAATTCTACGATAATCTTGGGTTTCTTGCAAAGGAGTTTGATCCCACAAATGGCGTGAGATTCCTTGTACTCCTGACTGCCATCCCAATATTGCTGCTTGATTACCAGGTACTAAGACAAAACGCTGACCGTCAATCGAACATTCGAAAGTCCCGCATTTAACCCCGTCTAACTCAAATTGCTGATAAGTAACATCAGAAACCTTTTTTAGAGGGCTAACAAAATACTTTAATACTTGGTTCATCACTTGTGTTTTTAACTCAAGCGATAATGTTTTCCAATAACTCCATTCCAAAGCCTCAAAAATATTCACAGCTATTCTCCCTTCGTTTTTTATGTTTTAACACGAATTCTTTGATAAAATAAATGATATCCTCACAATTAAAAATAAACAAGGAGAGATATCGTCATGCAAACTGGATTACCTCCCATTTACAACGAAAATACTGAAATTTTAATTTTAGGCAGTGCACCAAGCGTTCAATCCCTAGCAAAACAACAATATTATGGGAATAAAACCAATCAATTCTGGGAAATCATTTTTACTTGCTTAAAAGTAACTGATCCTAAAAACTATGAGAAACGTATTCAAGTGTTATTAAATCATCATATCGGACTTTGGGATATCTTCCACACATTTGAACGCAGCGGGAGTATGGATCATCATTTTACTCAATATGAGATAAATGATTTTACTTCTCTTCTTGAGAATACGTCCATTAAGACAATTATCGCTAATGGTAAAACTGCTTACCATGAAATTGTAGCCAATCACCTTTTTCCTGAGCGATCAGTTTACTGTTGTCTTTCAACCAGTGGTGCTAATAATAGTCGTAAGCAAAAGCGTCAAATAGAATGGCAACAAGCTTTAAATAAAACCAATCAAACTTATTTTGGCAATAACACTTGGATTAGAGCAGCTGCTTATTATTTACGTTACCAAGTGTTTGTACTCGAACAAAAAATCGCCCCCTCTTTAGAGTTTGATGAAAAAACCAATACAATTCATAATTATTTAGTTGTCTTAAATCAAAAAGAGCCTGTCGCAACGATTCGTTTTGATATTTATAAAAATCACACTATTTCTCCTGATCGTTTTTGTGTAGCAAAAAGTGTTAGAAATCAAGGCATCGGAAGTTCCTTATTAAATGATTTTGAGAAAAAAGCACTTGGTCTAGGATATAAATACAGTTTACTTTCTGCAGAAAAACAAGCCATCCCATTTTATCAAAAAAATGGTTATCAAATAGCCTCAGAAGAATATTTAGAAGATGGGATCTTTTGTGTACAAATGAAAAAAACGTTAAAAGTTTGAATCCTTCTTTTGTTTTTTAGCACTACGTTGCTGCTTGCGACGCTCTATTTTTCTCTTTTCCTGGTTATTTTTATCAATTTTTTGTTTAATTTTTTTCTTATAACCAGGTTTTACTTGTTTCTTTTGTTTCTTAACATAGCCAATCGTCTTGGGGTCTAATTCTTCCGTGGGTTTCTCTCTTTTTTTACGACGATTACGATCATAAGTTGCTATGACTTCTCCGTTTTTAATCTCTTTAGGTTCAAAAACAATTCCGCGTTTTTCCAACTCATCAATGGCTCGTTCATCGCTTGGATCATATAGTGTAATAGCTGTCCCCTGTAATTGATTTCGACCTGTGCGTCCTACACGATGAATAAAGAAGTCTAAATCACGAGGCAATTCCGCATTAATCACATGACTGATTCCTTCAATATCAATACCACGAGCGGCTAAATCAGTTGCTACTACGTACTGATAATCAAGATGTTGAATTTGTCGCATCACACGTTTGCGCTCTCTAGAAGCAATACCACCATGAATTTTAGCAACTTTTAAGCCTTGATTTTGTAAAAATTCGGTAATTTCATCTACATACTCCTTAGTGTTAGCAAAAACAACTGCTAAATAGGGTTCTCCAAGTGTTAGTAATTGATAAATTAACTGTTCCCGGTCCTTGCCTTTAGTAGAAATCAACCAATTTTCTATAGTTTCAGAAAGTAAGGTTTTAGGTTTAATTTCTTCAATGATCGGACGAGTAAGATATTTTTTCAAAAAAGGACGTAATTTCTCTGGAACAGTCGCAGAAAATACTAACATTTGTATACTCTCAGAAAATTTGCTCGCAATTTGATCAACTTCTGGTAAAAAGCCAAGATCCAAGGTCATATCAGCTTCATCAACGACAAAAGCTTTACTTTTATGGATTAGAAGAGCCCCTTCATTTGCCATGTCAAGCATTCGCCCGGGGGTCCCGATAGCTAATTGTGGTTGTTGATGCTGGAGCTGTTCTAGTTGTTTTTGCTTATCTGTACCTCCAACAAATTTAGCTATACGAATCTCTGACGGCGCAAAAGCTACTATTTGTTTAGCAACTTGATAAATTTGTTCAGCTAATTCTCGGCTTGGTGCTGTAATAACGACCTGTACTTCGTTTTTATCCAATTCAATTTGATCAATTAATGGGAGCAAAAAAGTATGTGTTTTCCCACTTCCTGTTTGGGATTGGCCAATAACATCACGTCCTTTTTGAATGAAAGGAATAAGTCTTTCTTGAACTTCAGTAGGCTGTGTAAAGCCACTTTTTTTTAATGCTTGATAAATAAAATCTTGCAACATAAATGATTCAAAAGTCATTCATGCACCTTCTTTCTTTTCTACTAATCGTTGTTTCCTGTTATTTACATTTTTTATAATTCTTAATTTATAATCTGTTTGTCCAGCTTGGCTAAATTTATTCTTATATTTATTAGTGCTTTAACTATATCAAATTGTTATTTATTTTTCATTGTTTTTGGCAAAAAATATCATAGTTTCTGACAAAAGAAATCACAGGCTAAAAGGCCTTCCAATTAAACCCCTTTAACCTGTGTTCTTTAAAGAAAGTCAGTAAACTCGTAATATCTAACTTGTACCGAACAATTATTGGATATTATAGATAAGGTATTTAATTCTAACTTTACAAGTTCCTCTTCAACCACAGTATAACAATTATCTTCAAAAGCTTCTTCCACATAAGGAAGTATTTCTTCCTCGTCTCCTTGGCTTTCTTGCTCCATACCATGTATTTGTTTAAAGATACGAACATCATCTAAAACAAAGTATTCTTCTCCATATTTATAAACAATAACCTCATAATCACGAGCTGTTAGCTTTGTATGAAGAGCAAACAGGCATTCATTCACATTAGGAATAACAAGTGCCAATTCTTTGGGTTTTAACGCATGTCGATAAAACAATCTACTCGCCCCTTTCCCTTCCATTATAATTACAGTTAAAAAAATAAGGAAGTATTTCAATTTACAGAACAAGACATAACCGCTAGATTTGCCATTCTTGATAAAATTGTGTTAAAAATTCTTGCATAAAAGCTCTTTGGCGTGCTCCTTCTTTTTTACCATATTCTGTATTCATCATTTCTGGCAATAAAAATAGCTTTTCATAAAAATGGTTAATCAAGGTGGTGGACTTACGGTATTCTTCTTTTGTATGGAAATTTTGTGGTGGCTTGTTCTTGTCATAAATAACTTGTCCATGTGCCCCGCTAAAATAAGCGGCCCGTAAAATTCCTCCGGCACCCAATGCGTCTAAACGATCTGCATCTTGTACAATTTTTCCCTCGGCAGAAAGAGGATTTGTTGAAAAAAACTTTTCACTTGAAAAAGACATATTTTGGAGAATCTCAAGAATTGCTTCAATTTCTTGCAAAGAACATCCAATTTCTTGTAAAAAGTATTGAAGATCTTGTTGCGCTTTTGCAGGAAAAGTTGCAACTTTATCATCAATAACATCATGTAAGTAAGCACTGGCTATAACAATAAACTTTTCTACATATAAAACATCTTCTGTTATAATTTTTTCGGCTAAGCGCGCTGTTCTTTCTGCATGAGTAAAATCATGGCCCGTATTTTCTTTAGCCAAATTTTCTTGCGCGTATGAAATAATACATTCTATTTTTTCCATAAAAATTTCCCTATTCGTTTATCTGGTATACTGAGAAATAGATTTCTTGCAAGTAGTCAAGTAAATATTGTGGGTTTAATTTTTCTCCAGTAGCATCATAAATCAACTGATGGGGCTTTTTAGAAGCGCCGTATTGATGGATATTTTGCGTTAACCACTGTCTAATAGGAGAATAGTCTGATGAACTTAGAACTTCATCTACATCAAGGTCTTTTTTCATTGCATAATAAAGTTGGCAAGCATACATATAGCCTAAGGCATAAGATGGGAAATAACCAAATTCTGCTGCCGACCAATGAACGTCTTGCAAAATACCTTCTAGGTCATCTTTAGGTCGGATTCCTAAGTATTGTTCATATTTATCATTCCAAATTCGTGGTAATTCTTCTACAGCCACTTCTTCATTAAAGATCATTTTCTCAACTTCATAACGAATAATAATATGCAATATATACGTAAGACTATCTGCTTCAATTCGAATTAAACTTGCTTGTGTTTGCTTAAGAGAAGCATAAAAATCTTCAAAAGAAATATCATCAAAAGTTCCTTGAGCACACTCTTGTAAATAAGGATACTGTTTTTGCCAAAAAGATTTTCGGCTTCCGATAACTAATTCATTAAACAAAGATTGTGACTCGTGAATTCCCATAGAAGCTCCTTCATGCGCCGGTGTATGCTCAAATTTTTCTGCAATATTTTGTTCATAAATACCATGACCTGCTTCATGAATTAAGCCCATAATCCCCATAGTAAGATCAGCCTCATTCCAGCGGTTTGTTAGGCGCACATCTTGATGGTTAATACCTGTCGCAAACGGATGGATAGTATCATCCACTCGCCCTCGGTTTAAATCAAATCCAAGGTCTTGGATGACTTTTATAATAAACTGGTATTGTTGCTGTTTTGGCATTTTACGATTCAGAAAGTCCGTTCTTGGACTAATTCCTTGTTCAACAATTTTTTGTCGTAATGCAATAATCCCTTCACGAACCGTGGAAAAAACATCATCTAAGATATCTGTTGTCATGTTTGGCTCGTAAATATTTAAAAGCACATCATAATCTGTTTTCTCCTCTTTTTTCCAGTAAGAAATTAATTCTTTGGTTAAACGAATATTTTCTTTCAACGCCTCATAAAATAAAGAAAAATCTTTAGCTTGTCGTGCTTTTTGCCAAGCATGATGCGCATTTGAAGTCGCTTGACTATATTCAACCATTAAAGCATTAGGCACTGCTTGTTCTCGGTCATATTCTTCTTTAATTAAAGAAAAAGCTGCTTTTCCTACCTCAGAAAGTTCTTTTGGATGTTGCGTAAAATAGTCGATTGCTTCTGTCATCTTAGGTCCAACTTTTTTAGCAAAATATTGACCATACAAATAACTTGATACTTCTCCACGATAATCACTAGCTTCTTCTGGCATACCTGTTTGCGTATCCCATTCTAAAATGCCTAGTGTTTGTTGTAACATATCCATTTCTTTTAATTCTGCTAAAAATTCTTGTTCTTTCATTTAAATACTCCTTAAAAAATAATTGTAAAACTCGCAATAACCAATAGTGAACTCAACAAAGTACCTAACAAATAATACTCAGCAAACTTAGGATCTTCTGCTATCTTATTATAACGCGCAATAGATTTAGCCGTTAGCACAAAACCAATGGCTGCGTACTGATTAGCATAGAGCATAAATAATATAAGTAGACGTTCAAAAACGCCGATAAGCGCCCCTGCGTTAGTAATCCCTTCATCTGATGTTTTAGGGTCAAAGTGATCAAGAACTTTCCGAATAGTAATACTACTTGGTTGCAAAATTAAAAGTAACATGACGATCCAAGAAAGGATTTCCTTAACGTCAAAATCAAAATGATTTAATACTTCATCTAAAAATGAGAAGTAGCTTATATCAACTTGGACAAATAGAATAAAAGTAACGACAAATAAAATTGTTAAAATATGGACAAATTGATCTATAAGATAAAGCAGCACGTTTTGTAAATCATTAAACTCAAAGCGTTTACTTATTAACACTTTGCAGGCATCAATAATAAAATGGACAAAGCCAATAAATAATGCCCATAAAAGTAATTGCCAGTTAAATAACGGTAAAATCACTAGCATCATGGTCAATAGATAAATCAAACAATGGGATAACAAGTAGCGAAAAGCCTTTTCTTTTTCTTTAGCCATTGTTGCAGTCTGTAAATAATAATCGGCTAAGATATGACCAATAAAAAAATGTAAAAATAAAATATCTACCATGAATTTCCATCCCCAGCTATAATTCGTTAAGTACGTTTTGCAGTGTGTCTAACGAATGGTTAAATGTATAAAAATCTGTGCTCTTAAGTGCTTTATTTACGCTTGACTGTCCAATATTTAGAGTTTTAGCAGTCATATATTGATTTTTTTCATTTGCTAAATAAGTTCGAATAATTTCTTTTTGTCTTTCAGTCCACTTTGTTTTTATAACAGACTCTAAGGAAAAAATCGTATTAATGAGTTTTTCATAATGGACAGCTTGACCACCAGTAGACAATAAAATATTTGAATGACGTTGTTCATATTGCTTTTCACTTTTTTCAATCCATTCAATCATCGCTCGAGCTCGATGATAACAAGAGCCATCGTTTAATAAAGAATTTTCTGGATTAATCTCTGTTTCAATATCACCTAAACCAATACCTATACGTAATTCAATAGGCGCTAAATCTAATTCAAGTTCAAAAAGCATTACCATTAGATGACTAGCATCTTTTAATAAACCTTGGAAAGCATCTCCCATACTCACCGTAAATTTAGCTGCTAAATCTTTCTGATACACTTGATTTAACCGTTCTAAAGTTCTAGTAAATTTCTGTTGTGTCGTCCCCCGATGCTCCAATTTTCTTGAATCTTTAATATCACCAATAATAGCTATATAGGGATAATAAGTTGCAGCTGTAACCATAGCAGACACCTCCTAAAGGGATTATATAATTCCTTTGTCAGTGAATCAACCGTTTTGATTCCTTTTATAACGCATCATTAACAAAGATTCGCTAAAAAGGGAATTAATTGCAAGAATTTTCATAATGAAGAGCTCTTATATATTGTATATAATTAAACTGCCTTAACTTTTCCACCGTCAACCAGAAGATTTTGTCCTGTTAGATAGGAATTGGCTCCTGAAACTAGGAAAGTAGCTACTTTAGCAAACTCCTCTGGTTTTCCATAACGACCCATTGGAATGGTTGAAAGATTAGCAGCTTGGATAGCTTCTTTCGTCTCTGCTTTTTTCTTTGCATTCGCTTGATCAAGTTTATCCACCCGTTTTGTTTGAATACGTCCTGGTCCAATTGTATTTACCAATATGTCATCTTCAGCTAATTCTTGAGATAATGTTTTTGCAAGACCTAAAATGCCTACTCTAAATACATTAGATAAAGTCAGTCCATCAATAGGCTCTTTTGTCGAAGAAGAAGTATTGTTTAAAATACGGCCTTTATTTTCTTTTAAATCCGGTAATACCATACGAATAACTCGAATATAGCTTAATAAAGTAAGCTCAAACGCTTTTTGCCAGTCTTCATCTTCAAAATCTTCAAAACTTCCAGCTGGCGGGCCACCAGAGTTATTCACTAAAATTGAAATAGAACCGAATATTTCTCTTGTTGTTTTTACTGCTGCTGCAATGCTTTCCTGTTTTGTCTGGTCTAACAGACAATAAGCAACAGATCCTGTAGCTGTTTTTTCAATTTCTTCTTTAGCTAGTTTTAAATTTTCTTCTGTGCGGCTAGTCAACATAACATTAGCTCCTTCATTGGCTAATTCATGCGCTATGGCCTTGCCCAAACCATCACTTGAAGCTAGTACTAAAGCCGTTTTTCCTTTGATTTGCAAATCCATTGGCAAATTCCTCCTATTAAAACGTTGATTTATTAATTTTTAAAATTACTTTAAAGACTTTTAAATAATGCCATTGTCTCTTAATACTCGTGTCTCATCTCCAGTAACCCAACCAAAGATTTTGGGCTCCCCATTTCTAAATTGGATAAGGTAATTTGATGTAAAAGGGATAACTACCTCACTTCCTTCTTTAAGATAAACGGCTTTCCAATGAGTAGTAGCAACTGCATGCTGTTCGTCAAGAGGTATAATATCAATAGACTGGCATTTCATTTCTTTTGTACCAATTAAACGGTAATATTCATACCCTTTATCCATTGCTTCTTTAAGCTGATCATTATTTTCTCCCGTTTTTACCCCAGTTGGATTAGCAGCAATAAATTCCTCAGTATAAAAATTTACAATAGTTTCTAAATCCTCTTCTCCAGCCAAAGAACTATTCATTTGTTGTTCATAAGAGTTAAAAAAAGTCGCAATCTTATCTTTTATTTGGGGATATTCCATTTGTTTTCTTTCATCCTCTCTATTGCTTATAGCTTAACAAAGCTCTGAGTTGAGTACAAAATTTTTCTAATAAACGTAATACCAGTATACCATAACGGTTGAGAAAACGCTTTTCACCTTTAGTAACTAAGTCGTAAAGATTATTATTCAATCCGACCTTCATTCCTATCACAATGCTATTTTAAAAACATCTTTGCACTCATTTTAACTAAAAAAATAATCTAAGTGTAAAATTTATTGAGGTTCCCTCTAGACGAATAAAAAAGAAACCGTTACTCTATTCATTGGGCTGACAGGCACTAATGAATAAAGGCGGTTTCTTATGGATTCTATTGTAACAGATTTAGTGGAAGTAATGAAGAAGGAAAGAAATTTTTTAGCAAGAGAAAGAGCCATGATGATTTTTTTTGCGCAACTGATAGCGACAATCACCCAACTAGCTTTTCAAACGCTCGATGAAGAAATTTGTGCCCAATGGAAGAAAGAAGGCTTTCGCGTCGACCGCAAAAGCGAAAGAACCATCACCT
>NZ_AUIQ01000002.1 GCF_000423785.1 Tetragenococcus muriaticus DSM 15685
ATGCTCTGGAATATGAACGTATTGCGCTAACAGTGAATCAAAATGAATTTGATTTAGAAACTCCGAAAGTAAGACGAGCCCCGCGTCATTGGTTAAGGTACCACCGTCGTTGGCTATTGAGATGACTTTTTGCTCATTGAATGTAAGAGAATTTTGTTGTAAAGTAATAGACATAAGAACGCACTCCTTTATTGTTATGTTTTGTCGACTTTACAATAACACGAAGTGCGTTCTTTTTGTACACCCAGAAGGTGAAGCAACTAAACTTTTAGAAAAATGAGCATACCAATGATTGAATCATTCTTGGAAAAATTTATAAATCATTCAGGGTAACCATTATATTTTTGAAGTCATCCTCTTTTTATAATGGTTCCATTCTTCTTTTTTTAAAATCCATAATCTTGTAATAGTAAAATAAGTTTTTCACGTTTTGTTTGCTTATATAAATTTTCTAATAGTGCTGTATTTTGAATTAATTGCATTAAATTTTGTAACATTGCTAATTGCTCATGAGGCTGATTTAACCCTAAGATAAAAATAAAATCGACTTGTACCTCTTGCTCTTTATCGTCCATTCGCTGAAATAAAACAGGACGTTCTGGAACGAGCAAAGTTATAAATTCTTCTTTAACCCATTCCGGGTCTGTATGTGGAATGGCAATGCCGAAAGTCCCTTGATCAATTCCTGTAGGGTATATCTCCTCTCTTTCTAAAATTTTTTTGCCGAAGTCTTTTGTCACCCATCCTTTTTGTTTTGCTAGATTATAAACAGCTGTAAAAACTTCTTTTTTATTTTGGTATTGTTCGCCTAATAAAATTGGTGAATATTGCAAATACTCTGTGACTTTTTTCTCCATCTTACTTACCCCCAATAATTGATCCTGTACAAACGTAGTAGTCGCCAAACTTCATCTTTATCCTTACATGCCAATAAATCAGAAAGAACCGCATCGCGTCCTGCTAAATCCATAATTTCCAATAAAGCATCGATATGTTTTTCTTTATTGTTGGAAGCTAACAGCACAATGAAATGAATAGGGTCTTCTGTGGTAGAAAGAATCCCTTGCTTAAATACTCCAAAAGAAATTGCAACCCCATAAGCTCCTTTTTCAGGTTCAGTATGTGGCAAAGCTAACTGATGACGAAAAACAATATAAGGTGGAATTTCTGGAAGTTCTTGTTTTAATGCTGTTAAGTAGCGAGGCTCAATAACCTTTTGTTTGATTAAGGGTTGACTAAGCTGCTCTAAAGCTTCATGCCATGACACTGCGTTTTCTTCTACAATTAAACCGTCTTTAGAGATTAATTGATCAAAGTGATTTGTTTCGTTATTCATCACTGTATTTTCCGCGGTATTCTCATTTAAAATTTTTAACACTTCAAAAAATAAATTTTCTTTATTTGGTATAGACACTTGACGATCCACTTGATCGACAATTTTTTCTGCAAGTGAAGGCTCATCCAAACCAACGACCGTTTCGTTCATTACTCTTTGACGTAACTGAACCTTCCCTTGATCGGTTAAAAAATCCTTGACTAAAAAATATTTTTTGTTAGTTTCTAAAGGAACTGAAGAAAAAATCAAATCACTTGTGATCTTTTGGGTATTAAATTCCCTTAATGACATTGTAGAAATAAAGTCAATTTCAGGAAAGACCCCTTTTAATATACGTTCCATAAGCAGTGAAACAGAAATACCATTAGTACAAACAATAACAGCTGTCGGAGTTTTTTTACGTAAGAATGAATCATTTTCTAATAAGTGACTGCCAAAAAATAAAGCTAAATAAAAAAGCTCGGTATCAGAAATTGTTTGGGCAAAAAAAGCTTCCAAAGGTGCTATGGATTTTTTTACTAAGTAAAAAATTGAAGAAACTTCTCGACTCTGCTGTCTTTTTAAATCAACTTCAGATAAATGCATGCCATATTTAATACGATAATAAGCTGGCCGCATATGCACCATCAAACGATTCAGCAATTCATTTTTATCTCCGATAACCACATGAGCTACTTTTTCAAAACGCTCAATCATCTCTAAAACAGCTAATTGTAAATTTTCAAATTGTCCTTTAGATAAAACATCAACCTGTGTTAAATTGGTGGACAAAAAAAGCAAGGTGAAGTAAATGATTTCGTTCATATCCCCTTCATTTTCCGGGAAAAAAACTTCTCTGACTGCTTTATATTCCTTGGTTTCCTGTAATTCCACATAGTCTAGAGCAAAATCATAATTAATCTTCTTTCCCCGAGCAATACGTCGGTCTAATAATAGAGTCAACACCGGTAAATCATTCACTTTGTCATCAGAGTAACGTAAACTCAAGTATTGTTCTAACTGACTCACTTTGTTTTTATATTCTGTTAAATGTGTTTTTTCAATATTCCCAAATTGTTTTAATAGGGCTTCATGATTAAGAAATTGATTGACTGTATTTACAGTTTCAGTTAATAATTGCCGACGGTGCCATTCTTCTCCTTTGATGCGGTATCCTTGTGAACGCGAATACTCTAAATGTAATTTATACTGATCTAAAAGAGGATTTAGTTCCTTAAGATCTCGGGCAACCGTATTTTTGCTAACGTTTAATTCAATAATAAAATGATTCATAGATAAGGGGTCTATTTTTGACAATAGCATCAGTATCAATAATTGAACACGTTCTTCTGGCAGCAAATAAGTTTCGACTGATGTTTGGGTGTTCCTTTGTTCAAATTCTTCTATAGTTTCTTTGGTTATAACAAAATGACCATTTGTTGTTCGTGTAATCGGGTCTAAATTTAGTTCGCTTAAATATTCATTCACTTTTTGAATAGAATAGTTTAACTGTGAACGCGTCAAATGGTGTCTGTTTTTTAAAGAAACGCTGGTTTCGTCAGGGTTATTTAAAATTTCAATAAATAACTGATTGGTTCTAGCATCTAATTCCATTTGAATTCCCCTTCGAAATAATATTTAATTATTCATGAATGAAAAAAGGTAGGGGCACAAGTATACAACAATAATGCCCCAGTTTCATTTTTTAACTAAAATCGCCATCTGATTGGATCATTACTTTAATTTCCTCTCCGGACATGACACTTTCAAAAGCTGAACGCCATTTTTCTAAAGGAACCTTTTTGGTAACTAAAGAAGAAACATCAATAGCTCCTTTGGCTAATAAATGCAAAGCAATGGGCCAATCATAAGGATTTTGTGAGCGACTCCCAATATAATGAATTTCCCGTTGAATAATCGTTTCAACATCTAATTTTTCAAACTTATCTTTAAATAAACCAACTTGAACAAAATCACCGCCTTTTCTAATTAAAGGAAAAGCTTGATTAACAGCAGCGGCCGACCCGGAAGCATCATAAATTTTTGTTACCCCGACATTATTTGTCATTTGATTAACAATTTCTGCTAAATCTTGGGTTTGAGTATCTACGATTGCATCTGCACCTAACTTTTGTGCTAATTCCAATCGTTGTCGATCTTTTGAAATCCCTGTAGCAATGACATTAGCTCCAATTTCTTTAGCAATTTGAATTAAAAGTAAACCAATAGGTCCCGGACCCATAACAAGGATAGTGTCATGAAGTCCTAGTGGGCTTCTTTGGTACATCGCGTGAACGCAGCAGGATAATGGTTCGCTCATAGCCGCTCCTTCATAACTAAGGTTTTCTGGTAATTTGTGAGCGTACTTTTCTTTAGCTATTACATATCGTGCTAAAGAGCCATTTTGTTGAGTACCAATTCCTTTACGATATGGACATAGATTATATTTTTCCTCTTGACAATAACTACATTCTCCACAAACATAAAACGTCGTCTCACTCGTCACACGATCCATTGGTTGAAAATGAGTCACCGCTGAGCCGACTTGAGCAACACGTCCTGAAAATTCATGTCCCAATACAACTGGCGTTGTAGGGTTTTTATACTCTCCTTTAAACGTATGAATATCTGACCCACAAATTCCTGTAAATGCAACTTCAATCAAGATTTCATCTTCTTTAGGTACTGGAACTTCTAGCGTTTCTAACGTCATGTTGTCATAACCGGGCGCTGTTTTGGTTACACCTTGCATTGTTTGTATATTTTCGGTTGTACGCATAATTTTTCTGTCCTTCTTTCAATTAAAATACGCTATTATATAATTCGGATGCTTTTAAGAAAACCCAATTTAAAATATTACCGCCTGTGTCTAAATTACTAATTTGAGCAGCTCCTTCAGGAAATTCAACGATACCTTCTCCCATTTGTGTGATCGCTGGCGCAAAGTCCGTAGCCATATATAGCCCAATAGTTACAGCGACTGTACATGCTAAGACCGAATGCACAATATTTCCTTTACGTCCGGGCACAATAAGGGCTGCAAAAAACGGAATTGTCGCTAAATCACCGAACGGCAATACGCGATTTCCTGGCAAAATGACTGCTATAAATAAAGTAATAGGTACCATTAATAATCCAGTAGATAAAGCAGCAGGAGAACCTGTAGCCAATGCTGCATCCATACCAAGAAAAATTTCTCGGCCTTTATAACGTCCCTGCAACATTTTTTGTGCCCCTTCTTGTATAGGTGTAAGCCCTTCCATTAAAATTTTTACCATTCGAGGCATTAATAACATGATACCTCCCATAGTCATCGCGGTTTGTAAAATACCTGTGATATCATAACCACCTAATATGGCTAAAAAGGCTCCGATAATAAGCCCCATAATCATCGGTTCTCCGAAAACACCAAAACGTTTCTGAATGGTTTCTGGTTTGACGTTAATTTTATTGATTCCAGGAATTTTAGAAATGAGCCAAGCTGCTGGAATACCAAATACTGCATAACCAGCGGCTGAACCTGTAGCAAAACTAATCCCTTCCAAACCATAATATTCTTGTACTTGATAAGCAGTTTTATCGGCAATAATCAAACAAAAGACAGTATAAATAATCCCAGCTAAAATCCCCATAATAACGTTTCCCGTTATGATATAAGCTGTCGCAGCAGCTGCTGCCATATGCCAGTAATTCCAAATATCAATATTCAAAGTTTTTGTCCATTTTAGGCCAAGCATAATCAAATTAACGACTAAAACAATTGGAATCATAAGACCTGCAATCGGTTGAGCCCACGTGATAGATGAAATAGCTGGCCAGCCTGCATCTATCACAGTTAAATTTAAACCAAATCGTTCAACCATAGCTTGTGCAGCTGGTCCCACAGTCGTAGTCAATAAATCAATAACTAAGTTGATCCCAATCATACCTATCCCTACAGTAATCCCTGAGGTTAATGCCCGGCCAGGCTTAACGCGAAAGATTAACCCTACAATAAAAATAATAATCGGTAGCATAACGCTTGGGCCCATATCTAAAACCGTTTGTACAGCGTTCATCAAAGTTCCCATGATATATTGTGCTCCTTTCAGAATAACTAGCTAACTTGTTTAGCTGTTTCGATAATTTCATTTTCTGTTTCATCTGTTCCTATACCTGTTAAAAACGACATTGCTTTAATCGCAGGAATACGATATTCTTGTGGTAACACAGTAGTAGAAATTAACATGTCTGCACTATCTTGTTTACTAGCTGCCTGTGAGATTTTTATTTGCTCCACATCGGCCTGTATTTCATTCTTTTTAAATAGCTCTTCGACCTTTTGTGTCACAACTGTTGATGTAGCTATGCCGGCTCCACAAGCAACCAGAACTTTAATTTTCCTCATTTTATTTCCCTCCAAAATAATAATCCACCTATAAAAATAACGAACAAAAAAGAGTTTTTATTGTGCGCACATCTCTTTTACATTTTTCATTATATTTTAAAAGCGCTTACTAAACAATGAAATTAGCATATCACTTTTATGTAGGTAATTATGCAGCGTGAGTCTATCTATTTCTAATCTGTGAAAAATAACATCCTTAAGAATATAGACCATACGAAAATATAACTTTTTACAATAAAAAAAAGGCTGAAACAATCGTTCCAGCCTCGCACAATCGCTAGGTAGTGAAAATGATGTTTTTTTCGCTGTTAACTTAAGAAGAGAGGAATAGCTCCTTACTTTTGGCAAACAGCGCCTGATCGAAAAAGACTAAATAAACAGTCAACGCAGATTCTTTAAGAAACTGCTGTATAGTTTTTATAGCAATCTTTACCGCTTCTTCTTGTGGGAAGCCGTAAACACCTGTGGAAATTAAGGGGAAAGCTATACTTCCACAGTTTTTTTCCACAGCTTTTATTAGACTATTACGATAGCAAGCAGACAATAAACTGGCTTCTTGTTGGTCTCCCCCATGATAAATGGGTCCTGCTGTATGAATAACGTAGGAAGCAGTAAGATTGCCTCCAGAAGTCACTACGGCTTCTCCTGTTTGAATAGGAGCTAATTGATCGCACTCTTTTTGTAAAGTTTGCCATCCAGCTGCTTTGAAAATAGCACCACATACACCACTGCCGCCTCGCAACTGTTTATTAGCAGCATTAACGATAGCATCAACAGGCATTTTTGTAATATCTTGATACACAAATTCTAATGACATCTGTTATCACTCCTTAAAAAAAGAGCTGTAACATAAGTAAAAATGAAGCAAAAATATCTGAACTATAGGAAGATGACTCCTCAATAAATATCGTTCGGATATTCGATTACTCAAAGAACTTATGTCACAGTTCCTTTATCTATTCGTTATTTTAAAGCATTTACGATTTCTTTGTTAAATGCCTCTAAATCATCTGGTGTGCGACTAGTAATTAAGTTATCATCAATAACTACTTCTTCGTCTTTCACGTGAGCTCCAGCATTTGCTAGATCAGGACGAACAGAAGTAAAACCAGTCATTGTTCGACCTTCAGTTACGCCAGCTTGAATAAAGATTTGCGGACCATGGCAAATGGCAAATACAGGTTTACCAGATTCAACAAATTTTTTAGTAAAATCTACATAACGATCATCTGTACGTAATTGATCGGGTGAAAATCCTCCAGGGATTAATAGTGCATCAAATGAAGAAACATCTACGTTATCAATGGATTGATCAATTGAAAATACGGAACCTTGTTTACCGTCGACATGATCTTTTCCATTATCACTAATGACTACAACTTCATTACCAGCATTTTCTAATGCTTCTTTAGGTGAAGTTATTTCAATATCTTCAACAAAATCTGTCATAATTGCTGCTATTTTACTCATCAGTTCGTTCCTCCTTATATAATCATTATAGGCTTTATAACCTCTATTTTTTATTATAACGAATAGATTTATAAGACTCAAATAATTCGCTGTGTAATCCTTATCCATGAAATAAAAAATATGGTAAAATAAAATTCATAAAAAATCACTAAAGCAATCAATCAAGGAGGCTTATTTTGAAAAAGAAGCGGACGTTTTTTACTACTTTATATTTATCTTTACTATGTTTTTTTATTTTTTCTACCCATTCGTCTCAAGCAACAACCATCACTTCGGATAACAGCCAAACTGCTACAACAGATAGTAGTCTTAGTTTGTCAGATTCAGGTCAAGAAGCTATGGAACTTCGTTTATTAGATAATCCTGTAGTTACCTTTTTACTTGAACATTTAAAAATTAATAAGCCAACAATTTTTGCAATAGGGGTAACAACAATTGGCCTTATCTTCCTAATAATGTCTTTATTTTTACCTAGCTTAGCTAAGCAAAAGCGATTAAATCAAAAAAATAATAAAACAGCGGCTACTTCAGGACAACACAGACCCCAAAAGAAATTCTCAGGGAAAGGAATTGTAGCTATTATTGGGCTGCTTCTTGTACTCATAGGAGTTATCGTCCAAACCGTTAATCAAATGAACTGAAAAAACGACTTTTATTTTCAATAATGGTCCATGAGAATAAATATTAATAGTTACTCTCGTTCTCTTTTTTTATTGTTTCTCTTGCTTTTCTATGTCAATCGTCCGATCAGCAAAAGGCGCATAAAATTCCTGTTCGTGAGAAACTACTAAAACTGTACCTTGGTAATTACCTAGGGTTTCCTGTAGCCTTTCCTTCGTCTTTTGGTCCATATGATTTGTCGGTTCATCTAAAATCAAAAAATTACTTGCTTGTAAAGTTAACTGTGCTAACCTTACTTTGGATTGCTCGCCACCGCTTAATAACTTGAGTGGTTTTTGTACTAATTGATCACTCAATCCGCAACGTGACAATTGCCTCCGTAGTTCTTTAGGTGAAATTTCTGGGAAAACATTCCCTAGGTATTGCAGCGGTGTTTGCAGAGGGAATTCCCATGTTAATTCCTGTTCAAAATAACCGATCTTCGTATTCGCAGGATAATCATATTCTCCAGATAAAGCCGGAATTTGTCCAATTAACGTTTTTAACAACGTTGATTTCCCAATACCATTAAATCCTTTTAGTGCTATTTTTTCACCATAACGAATCGTTAAATTTATAGGTCGTAGTAATGGTTTTTCATAGCCAATTACTAAATCCTGTGTGGTTACTGCAAAAGTTGCCACAATTCCTTTATAAGGAAAATCAAATGCTGGTTGTATTTGGTTGGTAGGAGGAGTAAGACGTTCAACTTTAGCTAATTGTTTTTCCCGACTTTTAGCCATTTTCGAACGAGAACCAGCTTTATTTTTACGGATATAGCTCTCTGTTTTTTCTATTTGTTTTTTCTGAGCTTCATAGCGCTTCATATATGTTTCTTGGTCCGCTTCTTTTTGCTTTAACGCCTTCGTTACATTCCCAGCATATTTTGTTAATGCCCCAAACTCTATATCAGCAACATGAGTAGTAATTTCATCGAGAAATTGTTGGTCGTGTGAGACAACCAAAAAAGTCCCAGAGAAATTTTGTAGAAACGAGATCAGCCATTGAACATGCTTGTCGTCCAGGTGGTTTGTCGGTTCATCTAAAACCAAAACTGCAGGATGTTCCAATAAAAGTTTAGCCAAAATCACTTTTGAACGCTGCCCACCACTTAAATTTTTTAAAAATGTATCTAAACCTAATACATCAAGCCCAAGTCCTATTGTTGTTTCTTGAATCAAAGCGTCCATTTGATAGAATTCACTCTGATCTAGTTGTGTTTGCAACTTCCCAGCTTTTTCTAGCAATAAGTCATCAAAGGTCTCACCATAGCTTTCATAAAGTTTCCCGATTTCTTCTTCTATTGCTAATTCTTTTGCAAACGCTTGTTTTAAAAATTCATAAATCGTTAATTTTTCGTCTAGGCGTGCGTACTGATCTAAGTAACCAATCGTTTGGTTTTTCGATAGCTCAACAGAACCTTTTTCAGGCAAGATTTCTCCAGTTATAATTTTAATTAATGTTGACTTTCCTGCCCCATTTTGTCCAGTCAAACCTACATGTTCTCCGTCATTTATTTGTAAATTTAGATTTTCATATAATACTTTATCACCAAATTGTTGCGAAATATCACTCAATTTTAGCATTTACTTATCCTATCCTAACTGTAAAAAACTGCGGACGAATTTGTCCACAGTTTCACCTTAAAAATATTCAACTTGAAAAGTCTACCACGTTTAAGAAATAGTGTCTAGTTTAGCTACTCCAAATATCATTAACAGGTATTTCAACTTCTACTTTTGTTCCATCAAATTCATCGTCAATATATTCTTGCACCTCAGGGTCATGATAAACTTCGCCTAATTTTTGTAATTTTTCTTCATCTTGGCGGCCTTCTTTAACAGCAATAACATTTAAATTAATACGATTAGATTCATCTACTTTTTCTCGGTAAATCGCATCATTTAATACATTTAGCCCACCTTCAAGCGCTACAGTGTTACTAATCAAAGCCATGTCCACATCCTGTAAAATACGTGGGCCAGTCACATCATCAATCAATTCAAATTCTAAATTTTTAGGGTTTGAACTCACATCCTCTGGCGTGCCTACGCCATCATCGAAATCTTCATTTAGTTCAACTAGTCCGGCCGCTTCTAGCACTCGAAGTCCTCTTGCTGTATTCGCAGGGTTATCAGCTAAGGCTACTACGTCATGATCTTTTATTTCATCAACAGAATCATATTTATCTGAGTAAATGCCCATCGGTTCAACATAAGTTGTAGCTACGGGTATTAATTTTTCTGTACTATCTTCATTAAAACTTTCCAAATAACCAATTGATTGAAAAGCATTAGCATCAATATCTCCATCAGCAGTGGCATTATTTTTGGCCGCTCCACCATCAATGTCTTCAACTTCAATCTGAATTCCAGCATCTTCAGCCACCTCTGAATTTGCAATAAATTCCCAAATCTGCGCATCCGCGCTCTCAGAACCAATGTGAATTACTTGATCCTCTTCTCCAGCTACTCCTTGTTCATTATCATTACAAGCGCTAAGAGCAACGACCGTTACTAAAGCTAAAAAGACAACCCACTTCTTCTTCATCAAAAACCTCCTCAATCCAAGCAAAATAAACACGTTCCGAAAATTCTGTTAATTTTAATTAAAATAATCTCAATAACAAATACAAAATCACACAGATCGCTCTTGCCAAACTTCCTTAGCCGTATTAACAAGTAAGTTAATTTTTTTCCATTGATCTTCTTCAGTAAGATCATTGCCTTCTTGAGTTGAGGAGAAGCCACACTGAGTACCTAGACATAATTGTTCAAAAGGAACATATTGGCTAGCTTTTTCAATCCGCTTTTTTAACATTGCTTCCTCTTCTAATTCTGGAGTTTTCGTAGTAATCAACCCTAAAACTATTCGCTGATCTTGGATACTTTTCAAAGGTTCAAATCCACCAGAACGTTCATCATCAAACTCCAAAAAGAACCCATTAAATGCTCGAATAGCGAGTAAACGACCAGCAATTTTATCATAAGAACCATTATATAACCAACGAGATTGGAAGTTCCCTTTGCAAAAATGAAAAGTCACAGCTAAATCTTCAGGTTTTTTTGCTAAAACAGCTTCGGTAATATCGCCAAATTCTTGAATCAATTCATCTGGATTATAACCATTTTCTTGAATCAAACCACGAAAATGATTGTCAAACAAAGCCCCCCAGCTAGTATCGTCTAACTGCAAATACCGGCAGCCAGCATCGTAAAAAGCTTGGATTGTCTCCTGATAAGTTGCGACAAGATCTAAAATAAAATCATCTTTTTTCGCGTACACTGGATTTTCATGATATTTTTTTGACAAAATAAAAGAATCAAGAAATATCATATTCGGGCCGGGAATCGTTTGCTTTGCTATCACATCTTCAGCATCAGCATATTTTTTTGTAAAACGGAAATGATCTAAAAATGGATGATTTTGGTTAAAAGAAAGTTTCCCACTAACAAACGTTCCTTGAGCTTTTGAAGTAACTCCAAAAGCTGTAGTTTCAAAGTCATAAACAGTAATTCCATTCAATCCAGCAATAAAATCTAAATGCCACCAACGACGACGAAATTCGCCATCAGTTACTGCATTTAACCCTAGCTCTTTTTCTTTTTGAATTAATTCTATAATCGATTTGTCTTCTACTTCCTTTAGCGCTTCTTGCGTGATTTTTCCTTGTTTAAATTGTTCTCTTGCTTTTTTTAACTTTTCCGGACGTAAAAAACTTCCTACAATATCCCAACGAAATGGTATTTTCTCCATACAAACCCCTCTCTTTCTATAAAAATAAAGCTAGGACAAAGTTGACTAGCATGTTCATTCTTGAATTGGTTAAAAACTCATTCTTACCGCCTTTAATCTAAAATAGCTAAAGCTAAGAATAGATCACTTTTCATAAACTACTGCTAGACAATATCAATGCCCCAGCTTTTATTTTCCGACAAATTAATGCATCGTCATGCCACCAGTTACATTAAGTGCTTGTCCTGTCATATAGCTAGCTAAAGGACTTGCCAAAAATAAAATAACGTTTGCGACATCTTGAGTTGAACCAGTACGACCCAATGGCACTTGGCTTTGATCTTCTTCTAATACTTCTTGTGCTGTCATCCCACGAATAGCGCCGCCTTCAACACGTTCTCGATGTTTCATTGGTGTTTCGACAATTCCGGGACATACAGCGTTTACTAAAATATCATCTTGAGCAACTTCTAATGCTAGTGTTTTACATAGACCCAAAACTGCATGTTTGGATGCCACATATCCTGACATCCCTTTATAGCCATTTTTCCCAGCTTGTGAAGCCACAAAAATTACTCGCCCAGATTTTTCCTTACGTTGCATTAATCCAGTAACATATTTACTGCTTAAATAAGCGCCTCGCGTATTTACTGTGAGTACTTTATCAAAATCTACCGTGCTACTTTCAGTCAAGAAGTCTACAGTAGAAATGCCGGCCACATTAACAAGTATATCTGGGATAAGCATTTGCTCTTCTAATTGTTGAACTAAACTAATTATTTCTTCTTCTTCAGCAATATCTAAATGCATCTTATAGTTTTTTTCATTAAGTTTCTGTAATTTCGCTTCTTCAAAAGCAATATCACAAGCAATTACAGTTGCTCCTTCGTTTTGGAAGGTTTCTACAACGCTTTGACCAATACCCTGTGACGCCCCGATAACCAAAGCTATTTTTTCTCTTAATTCAGTAAAATACATCCAACGTTCCTCCTAAACGACATGACGTTCAAAAGGATCATCACTAATGCCATCTTCTAAAACAAGTTTAGCGTACTCTTTAGCTGAAAATAGTGAATGATCACGGTAATTACCACAGCTTGTGATATCTACCCCTTGTACATCTTCCCATTTTGTTTCATAGGCAATTGTTTTAAGAGATTCGCTCAAAGCTTGAGCAACTTCGGTTGGAGTATATTCTCCCCACACAATTAAATGAAAACCAGTACGGCAACCAAATGGAGAACAATCGATAATACCGTCCAAACGATCACGTAATAAATCTGCTAATAGATGTTCAATTGTGTGTAACCCTGCAGTTGGAAGTTCTTTTTCATTTGGTTGTAAGAAACGTAAATCATAGTTAGAGATTACGTCTCCCTTTTTACCTGTTTCCTTACCAATTAAACGAACATAAGGTGCCTTTACTTTTGTATGATCTAATGTAAAACTTTCTACTTCCGCCATTTTCTTTCCTCCTCAAAATATTTTTAGAGATAATAAAAAATCTCCATCCCTTTGCCTACCAACTTTGATAAACAAAGGGACGAAGACTTTCGTGTTACCACCCTTATTTGCACAAACTTCACAGTTAATGCCTCAACGGTACCCTTAGATACCCGGCAGTTTATCGGCCACTCACCCGTTTATTTAGCGCTAACTAAATAAAAAGCTCAGAGTTCATCTTCACTACTTTTTACTTGTCCCCTTTTCCACCAACCGGGTTCTCTTTAACAAATGCAGCAGCTACTCTTCTCTGTCCTAGCTTTATTTATGATTTGTAAACAGTATAGTTAAGAATAAATGAATTGTCAAGTTGGTGCTTTTTAAATTGAATAAACTATATTAAGCTTCTATCTCAAAAGTAAACTTACTAAGAAAAATTATGTTAATATGATTTATATAAAATAGCTCTACCCTTAGTATTGAAATAGTAAAACAACAGTACGTATATCAGCGTAACCCGTTACCGTACAAATAGAACTGGAGGCAGAATAATGAAGACATTTCCAAAAAATTTCTTATGGGGTTCGGCTACCTCGGCTCCGCAATCAGAAGGACATAGCTTACAAAACGGTAAATCTGAAACCACTTGGGATTATTGGTTTAAGACAAATCCAGAAAAATTTCATGAAAATCAAGGTCCTGAAAATACAACAAATATATACGAAATGTATAAAGAAGACTGCAAAAGAATGAAAGAGATTGGACTCAATTCTTTTCGTACCTCGATTTCTTGGGCACGTCTTTTACCAGACGGAAGGCATGTAAACCAAGAAGCCGTCGCTTTTTATCGTGATTATTTCAAACATATTCTTGAAGAAGGCGTGCAACCTATCATTAACTTATTTCATTTTGACATGCCCATGTGGTTAATGGAAAAAGGCGGCTGGGAAACCCGAGAATCCGTAGACGCATTTGCTTTTTATGCCAAAACAGCATTTGAATTGTTTGGCGATTTAATAAAAAATTGGACAACTTTCAACGAACCTATTGTGCATATTGAGTGCGGCTACTTAAATGGTGCCCATTATCCAGCTATTCACGATTTTAAAAAAGCCATCCAGGTTGGTTACCATACATTAATGGCTCACGCTTACGCCGTAAAAGCATTTCGTGAGATTATGCCCAACGAAAGCATCGGGATTATCTTAAACATCACCCCTGCTTACGCGCGTAGTGATCAAGCAGCTGATCAATCAGCCAAAGAAAATGCGGATTTATTAACAATGAAAAGTTTCTTGGATCCAGCGGTGAAAGGATTTATTCCAGATCCTTTAATCCAATTAATTCAAGCACATGATTTAACGCCAGAAACAATAGGTTCAGACAAAGAGATAATAAAAGAAAACACCGTAGATTTTATTGGTTTAAATTACTATCAACCCTTACGTGTGCAAGCTCCCGAAAATCCACGTTTCCCCGCTCAAGATCCTGAGGATTTATTTGCACCTTATGATTGGCCGGAAAAACGAATTAATCCTTACCGCGGTTGGGAAATTTACCCTGAAGCCATTTATGATGTAGCTATGATGATGAAAAACGAATATAACAATTTTCCTTGGTATGTTAGTGAAAATGGTATGGGTGTTGCAGAGGAAGAGCGCTTTGTAAATGAAGAAGGCATGATACAGGATGATTATCGTATCGATTTTATGAAAGAACATTTAGATTATCTGTATCAAGGTATCCAAGAAGGCAGCAATTGTTTTGGTTATCATACCTGGACATTTATCGATTGTTGGTCATGGTTAAATGGCTATCGTAATCGCTATGGGTTTTACCGTTTAGAATCGGATAAGGACTTTACACGTAGTTTGAAAAAAAGTGGATTATGGTATAAAGAGGTCGCACAGAATAATGGCTATTAAGAAAAGAGGAAGAAAATGAGTCTTGTAGTTTTTGATATGGGCGGTTCTTCAATCAAGTATGGTCTATGGAAGCAACAAACAATAAGTCAACTTGATCGTTTTACAACACCTTCAACTTTTGAAAAGCTAAAGTTGCAATTTAAGCAAGTTATTGCCCAATTCAAAGAAGAAATTACCGGGGTAGCTATCAGTGCTCCAGGAGCTGTAAACGTAACCCAACGAAAAATCGATGGAATTAGTGCGATTCCTTATATCCATCATCGCCCTATTTTCGATGAATTAGAAGATGCCTTAGATTTACCTGTAACAATCGAAAATGATGCGAATTGTGCAGGGATTTGTGAAATGACACTAGGTGCTGGTAAACATAGTAAACATGCCATTTTCTTAGTTATTGGAACAGGTGTGGGCGGAGCAATATTTATTAATCGTCATTTATATAAAGGAGCTCATCTTTTCGGTGGAGAAGTTGGGTTAATGCATAACCAAAACAAAATGACACTCAGCCACAATGGTACAGCTGTCAATACAGCTCACCGCTTTTCTGAGCAATATGGAAACAAAGTAACAGGAATTGAACTCTTTGAACAAAAGGACAAAGGAGACAAGCGTGCAATTCAAGCTATTGAAACAATGTATGAGCATTTAGCTGATTCACTCTATAATATCCAAGTCTCCTTAGATCCAGAAATGATCATCCTTGGTGGTGGTATTTCTGCACGTAAAGAATTAGCAGAAGAACTTCAAGGTCGTTTACAAACTTTATTAACAAACGAAGGAGTGCCTGAAATTCTTCCTGAAATTAAAACATGTCACTACCAAAATAACGCCAATCTAATTGGCGCAGCTATAAATTTTGAAACTATGCAGAAAGACAGGTAATTTACTACCTGTCTTTTACATTTTCTATATTTCTAATTTTCCAAGCATCTAGATAAATATCTAAATGAAACTGTAGTAAGTCTTCTTGTAATTGTGCCCCCAAAGAAAAATTTAATTTTTCTGAGAGTTGCTTTGCGATAGCTAAGCCAAGTCCTGAACTGTCCGTACCGCGTGCGCCCTCACTTTGGTAATTGCGGTCAAATAAACGCTCGACATCAATATTTTGTTTTTCTGGTAATTTATTTTCAAAAATAAATCGCAATCGTTCTTCCTGTTTTTCTAAACGAATATTAAAATAGCGAACTCCATGAATAAAGGCGTTTTTTATCAAATTTTGTACAATTCGTTCGAAATCAACGCGACTTGTTTGGATCACAATGAGCTCGTCTGTTAAATCAATCTCCATGTCTTCAAAAGTTGCTGACAATTCTTCATAGTACTGCGCTACTTGCTCTTGAATTAAGGTAATTGGATTTACCGCTTCACTATGAATTTGATAGTCATCTGCATCTAATAAACTTAATAAATAAAACTCATCAATAAGTGATGAAATTAATTGTGTACGTTCTTCAATAATTTTTAAATACTTTAAATCCCGAGCACTCAATGTAGTTTTATCAAGCATTTGAATATAACCAATCATTGATGTCAAAGGGGTCCTAAAATCATGTGAAATCGAAGCAATCATTTCTTTACTTTGTTTGGCCATTCGCCTATTTTCTTTATCTGTTTGGTTAAAAGACACAATTAATTCATTAACTTCTTCAACTAATTGTCGGTTACGTTTAGAAAACCCGATTCTTTTTAAGGGCGTATGAGAATTTCCTTGCTTAATAGTCTTAATCTGTAAAATCATATCTTTTAATTCCCGACGGTAAAAGATCCAAGCTATGATAAGTAACAAATTAATTCCTATACTAATGAATAAAATCCATATCACAAATTTCACCTACTAATTGTCTTTGATATCCGAATGTTTCAGTATAAAA
The DNA here is from genome assembly GCF_000423785.1 of Tetragenococcus muriaticus DSM 15685. GTDB lineage: Bacteria > Bacillota > Bacilli > Lactobacillales > Enterococcaceae > Tetragenococcus > Tetragenococcus muriaticus. The sequence continues at coordinate 16,807 of NZ_AUIQ01000002.1, forward strand.
AGCGAGATAATGGTCGTTACAATAATGTAAATACCAATAATAACAAAAGGTTGAGCTTCAATTGAATCTACTATTTTTAAAGCTTCTTGCGCACTTGGTAGCTGATTACTAGGCTGTCCTGGTTGACCATAGAAAACTCCACTCATTAAGGCATCTTTTAGCTTCCCAGTATTTGTTGAAAGTAAATAAGGGCTTAAGTCTAAATGACGTAAAACTGGTAAATGATTTGCCCATCTAATAAGGTTGGCTATAAAACCATTTGAAATAATGAAAAATAGAAATAGCGGAATATTCCCACTTTGCCATTTCAAAGTAATTAGATTTGTCAACGAAGAAAAAGCAATTGTGAATAGACCTAAATAGGCTACTAAAATAAGTAATAATTCAATTTGATTTATTGTAAAAAAAGGCGCGCCATCATTTAGTAAGGCGAGGATACCAAATCCACCAACATAAGCTAGCGCTAAAAAGGTAAATACAACAAACATATAAATAAGCGAAGTAAGTATTTTTGCCACAATATATTCGCTTTTGCGCAACCCAGAACTAAATAAACGGACAAACCCTTTGCTATTAAGCTCATCTAAATACACGGCATAATAAAACTGAGGACTTATAACTAAGGGGCCAAATAAAGCAAGAGGCATCACTGCTACTGAAAAATACAACTCTGTAATTTCGCTTTTGTTATCAGCAAAATCAGCATTTCCCGAGCCAAAAATGACAAAAATTAAAAATAAAGCTGCCAAAATCAACCAATATAACTGATTACTTCGTTTATGAAAAATTCGATAAAGATCTGCCTTGACGTAATTAAACATTTTCTTGACCTCCTTGATGAATAAGTGAAAGATAGTACTCTTCTAATGTTTGTTGGTGAGGAGTTAATTTATACAACTCAACACCACCGTCCACTAAAATTTTGGCAATCTTGTTTGTTTCATCAATATGATCAGAAAGAACAATTTCTTTATCACCATTGACTATATAATCTAAAGAGGATAAATGCTCTTCTAATAAATAAGCAGCCTTTTCTGCATTGTCCACTTTGATAATGACCTGATCCTCTGTTTTTTCTAATAATTCTTCACGGTCCACCTCACTTAATAACTCTCCCTCATGGATAAAACCAAAACGAGAAGCCATGAGTCCTAATTCGCCTAAAATATGAGAAGATAGTACAAAAGTAATTTCTTGTTCGCGGTTTAATTTTTGTACTAATCCCCTAAAGCTGGCAATCCCTTGAGGATCTAGACCATTAATTGGCTCATCCATAATAATTAAGTCCGGCTTGCCAACTAAAGCATTCGCTATATTTAACCGTTGCTTCATCCCCATAGAAAATGATTTTACTTTCTTTTTTACTTTGTCTAATTCGACTAGGCTTAATACACGATCAACTTCTGCTTTATCCGTAATCCCTTTTAGCTTACAAGTATAAACTAAATTTTCTCGAGCTGTTAAGTAAGGAAAAAACTGAGAGCCAAACATAAATCCAATATTTTTTTGCTTGCCTACTAAGTTTTCTACAGATGGTTGATCATAAATCGAAATTTCCCCATTGTCTTGTCTAGCAAGCCCCATAATGACTTTAAATAAAGTGGACTTCCCAGCTCCATTTTTACCAATTAGTCCATATACTTCTCCAGGTCTTACATGTATCGAAACGTCACGTAAAGCCTCTTGTTTACCATAAGATTTTGTGACAGCTTGTGTGGTCAATAAATTTTCCATCACGTATTCTCCTTTGTCTTTGTTTGAGGATATATTGATCTTATACAGGAGAATTTTCAAAAATCTGTCGTAAATCTTACAAAAGTATTAAATTTATCCAGTATTTAATTGAAAGCCAACGCCCCATATTGTCTTAATTACTTCTTGGTCTGTAAATACTTGAAATTTGTTACGTAAACGTGAGATGTGCACCGTAATTGTATTATCATCACCAAAATACGGTTCTTGCCAAATTGTTTCGTATAAATTTGCCTTCGTAAACACTTTTTTTGGATGTGTCAGAAAGCATTTTAATATCTCATATTCTTTTTGTGTTAATGATAATAACTGATCCTGATAATAAACTTCATGTGTTTCATCATTTAATTTTATATTTCCAGCTGTTAATAAGGAACTTTCTGTTTCTTCTCCCACATGACTCTTTAACTGATTTCTTATTCTTGCCGTTACTTCCACTGTATTAAAAGGTTTGGCTATATAATCGTTGGCTCCTGCATCAAATACATCAGATAAAACCGTTGGATCATTTTTTGCGGTAATAACAATAATCGGCGTACTTTTTTTAGACCGAATTTCCGTAATTAATTCTTCTCCACTAACACCTGGTAACATTAAATCTAATAAGATAAGGTCAAAATCTTCGTTTACTAAAAGTCGTTTAGCTTCAGAGCCAGCAAAAGCTTGCGTAACATAATAATCTGTCTCGAGTAGATCATTTAACAAGTTATTAATATTATTATCATCTTCTACAATTAAAATTTTTTTCATCACAGCTCACCTTAATCTGAATAATCTATTTGCATTTTAGCGTGTATAGACAAAAAAAGAAAGGGACTTTTGTAGGAGTCCCTTTCTCTTCTTTTAATTGCCCCAAACTTCTGAAGCAACTTCTTGCAATAAGTTAATTTTTTCCCATTGTTCTTTTTCAGTTAGTTGGTTCCCTTCTTCGGTTGAAGCAAAACCGCATTGGGGACTAATACTTAAGTTTTCCAATGGAACATATTCTGTAGCTTCGTGAATTCTTTTTTTGATCTCCTCTTTACTTTCTAATTCCGGAAATTTTGAAGTCACTAGTCCTAAAACAATTTTACTATTGGGGTTATTCCAATAGCGTAAAGGAGCAAAGTCACCAGAACGCTCTGAATCATACTCTAAGAAAAAGCCATCATAATTCGTTGCAAATAATTCTTTAGCAATTGGCTCATACCCTCCTGAAAATAACCAAGAAGACGCATGGTTTCCTCTACAGATGTGCGTAGTAAGTACCAAATCATCTGGTTTATCTTCCAAGGCTTCGTTAATAATATCCCTACAAATTTGCGCTACACCTGTAGGCTCGATTCCTTTTTCTTGCATCTCTTTTCTTTTATTGGCATCTGCCAGAAATGCCCAATTGGTATCATCAAATTGCAAATAACGGCACCCTTTTTCATAATAAGCCTTAATAACATCTTTGTAAGTTTGTGCCAAATCATGATAAAAATCAGTTAAATCCGGATATATCTCATGAACTTTTGTACTACCATCATTTGCTAATAACTCTTGGCGCAAAATCATGTTAGGGCTAGGAACAGAGGTTTTAGCAATTGCATTTTCATCATTTTCTACTTTATCTTTTAAAAAAGCAAAATCTTCTAAAAATGGATGATTTTTATTAAAGGAAATCCGTCCTGTTACACGAATATTATAAGATGGTGCTTCTTTACCATGAAATTGTTGATTATACCCACCTTCAGGCACGTAACCTTCGACACCATTTAGATGTTCTAAAAAATCTAAATGCCAAAAACTACGTCGGAGCTCTCCATCTGTAATTCCGTGCAAGCCTACTCTTTTTTCTTGTTCAATTAATTTCTCTATTTCTTCATCTTCGACTACTCGAAGTTGTTCTTTCGTGATATCTCCACTAAAAAATTTTTCTCGTGCTGTTTTCAAGCGTTCTGGACGTAAGAAACTCCCCACATGATCTACAGTAAATGGTATATTTCTTTTATCAATTGTACTCATTCTATCCCCTCCACATAATTTTTATAATAAAAAAAGCCCTCTTGCCAGCTTAACTGACAAAAGGGCGATTCAACGCGGTACCACCTTTTTTTACCTTTATTCCAACATTTAAACTTCTATGTCGAATATCCTTTTAACGATAGATAATACCGCTTTTTTTTACTTATCACCAAAAGTTCCTCCTTAGCCATTTTCAACTTCTTATAATCAGCGCTTTTCACCTACCAGCGTTTCTCTGAGATTATTTAAAGTTTACTTTCTAAATCATCGGAAATTACTATAATTTTATTGAATATAGCACGTATAATTCTTAATTGTCAAATTGGTTCTTCCTATTTGGCGTAAAATTAGTTAAATAAAAAAACACACCCCCTAATCAAAAGGGATGTGTTTTGAACTAGCTTTTAGTTTTGACTACCTTGCGTTTCATTTAAGGCATCTTCTGCAGCCATTTGTGCTTCAATATCAGAGATACTGTACACATTTTCGCTTGTATTATTAACTTCTTTTGGTTCCATATTACGGTAACGAGGCATTCCTGTACCAGCTGGAATTGTCTTACCAATAATAACATTTTCTTTCAAACCAAGAAGTGGATCTTGTTTTCCACGAATTGCTGCATCCGTTAGTACACGAGTTGTTTCTTGGAAAGAAGCAGCAGATAAGAAGCTATTTGTTTCCAACGAAGCTTTCGTGATACCAAGTAATACTGGACGAGAAGTTGCAGGGATTCCTCCGGTAACCAACGTCTTATAGTTTTGATCTTTAAAGTCAGCAATATCTAGTGTTGTACCAGGAAGAATATCAGTATCTCCTGGGTCCATAACACGAACTTTACGTAACATTTGACGGACCATAACTTCAACGTGCTTATCACTAATTTCTACCCCTTGCATACGGTAGACGCGTTGAACTTCACGTAATAGATAATTTTCTACAGAAAGTACATCGCGTACTTGCAATAAGCGTTTTGGATCAATAGAGCCTTCTGTTAACGGTGTTCCACGGTGAATGTGATCTCCTTCAGAAATCTTCATACGTGCGGTATACGGTACTGTATAAGTCCGTGTATCCGTTTCGCCAGTTACAGTAACTTCTTTTGTACGAGTAGCTGGGTCTTCAGCAACTTCAGTGACTTCTCCTGTTACTTCAGTAACAACAGCTTCCCCTTTAGGGTTACGTGCTTCAAAAATTTCTTGAATACGTGGTAGCCCTTGTGTAATGTCATCACCAGCAACACCACCTGTATGGAAAGTACGCATTGTTAATTGTGTACCAGGTTCACCAATAGATTGTGCAGCAACAGTTCCTACTGCTTCCCCAACTTCTACTTCGGTACCAGTAGCCAAGTTACGTCCGTAGCAAAGACGGCAAACACCATGTTTACTATTACAAGTAAAGGCTGAACGGATCGTTACTTTTTCAATACCGGCATTTACAATTTGTTTAGCTTCAACTTCATTAAGCAGATGGTTGGCTTCAACAATGACTTCTCCAGTTTCAGGATGATAAACAGCCTTACTTGTATAACGTCCAACGAGACGTTCTTCCAAAGGCTCGATAATTTCGTTACCTTCTTTGATTGCTTCAATTTCAAGCCCACGGTCTGTGCCACAATCATCTTCTCGGACGATCACATCTTGTGCTACATCCACTAAACGACGTGTCAAATAACCTGAGTCCGCAGTCTTCAAGGCTGTATCAGTCATACCTTTACGCGCTCCGTGAGTGGAAATAAACATTTCCAAAACAGTCAAGCCTTCACGGAAATTAGAAATAATCGGTAATTCCATAATTTGCCCACTTGGAGCTGCCATCAAACCACGCATTCCCGCAAGTTGAGTAAAGTTAGAAATATTTCCGCGAGCACCGGAATCAGACATCATATAAATCGGATTTTGATTACCAAGAGATCTCGACAGTTTCAGCTGAATATTATCCTTAGCTTCATTCCAAATATCAATAACCCGTTCATAACGTTCATCATCAGTAATCAAACCGCGACGAAATTGTTTGGATACAGTGCCCACTTGTTTGTGCGCGTCGTTAATAAGGTCTTCTTTGTCTTGTAAAACAGTAATATCAGAAATTCCTACTGTAATTCCAGCAAGAGTAGAATGACTATAGCCTAAGTCTTTCATACGATCAAGCATACGTGATGTTTCTGTTACTTTAAATCGTTTGAAGACTTCAGCAATAATATCTTCCAAATTGTCTTTTTTGAATGGTTCGATCAAATCTTGTTCTTTGATGTAAGCAGGAATATCTGTACTAGCATCAACAAAATATTTATCTGGCGTTTGGACAGTTAAATTAAAATCAGTTGGCTCATTTAAATAAGGAAACTCAGACGGCATGATCGAGTTAAAAATGATTTTGCCTACAGTAGTTATCATTAACCGATCTTTTTGGTAATCCGTCAGCGGCTTATCTCCATCTCCTAGTCGGCTCGGATCAACCGCAACACGAGTATGCAAATGAACATAACCATTTTTCCAAGCCGCAACTGCTTCATTCAAATCACGAAGGATCATACCTTCTCCTTCACGACCTGCCTCTTCTAATGTTATATAGTAATTTCCTAAAACCATGTCTTGGGATGGTGTAACAACTGGCTTACCATCTTTTGGATTTAAGATATGTTGAGCAGCTAACATCATTACACGCGCTTCAGCTTGTGCTTCGTCGTTTAATGGAACGTGAACAGCCATTTGGTCGCCATCAAAGTCAGCATTGTAAGCTTCACAAGCCAATGGATGCAAACGAATCGCACGTCCTTCGACTAAGACGGGTTCAAAAGCTTGAATACCTAGACGATGAAGCGTTGGTGCACGGTTTAATAGAACTGGATGTTCTTTAATCACATCTTCTAATATGTCCCATACGTCATCTTCTTGCCGTTCGATTTTACGTTTGGCATTTTTGATATTTGAAGCTAGTTCACGTTTTACTAACTCCCTCATAACAAAAGGTTTGAACAATTCTATAGCCATTTCCTTAGGTAGACCACATTGATACATTTTCAAAAATGGACCTACACAAATAACTGAGCGGCCTGAATAATCTACCCGCTTTCCAAGTAAGTTTTGACGGAAACGCCCTTGTTTCCCTTTTAGCATATGAGAAAGAGATTTTAATGGACGATTTCCTGGACCAGCAACGGGACGACCTCGCCGACCATTGTCTATCAAAGCGTCTACTGCTTCTTGTAACATACGCTTTTCATTTTGCACGATAATGTTAGGTGCGTTCAAATCCAACAAACGTTTTAACCGATTATTCCGGTTAATCACGCGCCGATATAAATCGTTTAAGTCAGAAGTAGCAAAACGTCCACCTTCTAACTGCACCATAGGACGAATATCTGGAGGGACAATTGGAATAACATCCATAATCATCCAACTTGGTTCATTTCCAGAAGTACGGAAAGCTTCCAAAATATCCAAACGACGAATGGCACGAGTACGTTTTTGTCCTGAAGCCGTTCTTAATGTTTCTTTTAATTCATCGGCTTCGCTATCTAAATCCACACTATCTAACAACTGTCTAATTGCTTCAGCGCCTGTTGCTGCATTGAACTCTTGGCCATATTGTTCACGTTTTTCACGATATTCACGTTCAGTCAACAATTGTTTCTTTTCTAAGCTTGTATTTCCCGGTTCAATTACAACATAAGAAGCAAAATAAATGATTTCTTCTAAAGCACGCGGGCTCATATCTAAAACTAATCCCATACGAGATGGTATACCTTTAAAATACCAAATATGAGAAACTGGGGCAGCTAGTTCAATGTGACCCATGCGTTCACGTCGAACTTTAGAACGAGTAACTTCTACGCCACAGCGGTCACAAACTATTCCTTTATAACGAATTCTTTTGTATTTACCACAAGCGCACTCCCAGTCTTTTGTTGGACCGAAGATTCGTTCATCAAATAAACCTTCACGTTCAGGTTTTAATGTACGATAGTTAATCGTCTCAGGCTTTTTAACTTCACCATAAGACCAGCTTCTGATTTTTTCGGGAGAAGCTAAACCTATTTGCATACTTTCGAAATTATTTACATCGATCAAAAAAGGTTCCCTCCATTTCAAATTCACAACTTCGATCAGAAAAAACATATATTAGAGAAAACAGGAAGCTATTTACAAAACCTTGTTTTATAAATAGCTATTCTATTTTCTTCTAAAAAGATGATTTTAATCTCCAGGAACATCTGCTGGATTATTTTCTTCATCAAAATGTTGCTTTTCTGGTTCTTTACTTTCAGCATCTGTTTCTACTTGTTCCGCACTTTGTTTTTCAGCAAATTTTTCCAAAGCATCCACAGTAATTAAATCATCGTCTTCGTCATCCATATCGCGTAGTTCAATTTCTCGTTTTTCATCATCTAGAACACGCATATCTAATCCAAGTGATTGCAATTCTTTAACTAACACACGGAAGGATTCAGGAACACCTGGTTTTGGAATTGGTTCACCTTTAACAATGGATTCATAAGTCCTTACACGACCAACCACATCATCTGACTTGTAAGTCAAGATTTCTTGTAGCGTATAAGCGGCACCGTATGCTTCTAATGCCCAAACTTCCATTTCACCAAAACGTTGTCCACCAAATTGTGCTTTCCCACCAAGAGGTTGTTGCGTAACTAGGGAGTAAGGTCCAATTGAACGAGCATGTAATTTGTCATCTACCATGTGAGCTAATTTGATCATATACATTACACCGACAGAAACTCGATTATCAAAAGGCTCACCTGTACGGCCATCATATAATACTGTCTTAGCGTCTTTTGCTAAACCAGCTTCTTCGACTGTTTCCCAAACATCTTTGTCGGTAGCACCATCAAAGACTGGCGTTGCCACATGGATACCTAATTGTCTAGCAGCCATCCCTAAATGTAATTCGAGTACTTGTCCAATATTCATTCGAGAAGGAACTCCTAATGGGTTTAACATAATGTCAATTGGCGTGCCGTCTGGTAAGAAAGGCATGTCTTCTTCTGGCATAATACGAGAGACAACCCCTTTATTTCCGTGTCGACCAGACATTTTGTCGCCTTCTTGAATTTTACGTTTTTGCACAATATAAACTCGAACAAGCATGTTTACTCCTGGAGATAATTCATCACCAGACTCGCGAGTAAAAATCTTCACGTCATGAACGATACCACCGCCACCGTGAGGTACTCTAAGTGAGGTATCACGTACTTCACGAGCTTTTTCACCAAAAATAGCATGTAACAAGCGTTCTTCGGCGGATAATTCTGTGACTCCTTTTGGCGTTACTTTTCCTACTAGAAGGTCGCCATCTCGTACTTCAGCACCAATTCGTACAATCCCCATTTCATCAAGATCTCTTAATGCATCTTCTCCAACATTAGGGATTTCACGGGTAATTTCTTCTGGGCCTAATTTCGTATCGCGAGCTTCAGACTCATACTCCTCAATATGAACCGACGTATAAACATCATCTTTTACTAATCGACGGCTCATAATTACTGCGTCTTCATAGTTATAACCTTCCCAAGTCATAAAGCCTACAACAACATTTTGGCCTAGCGCCATTTCTCCATTTTCCATAGAAGGACCATCAGCCAAAATATCTCCTTTTTCGACTCTATCTCCTTGTTTAATCAATGTACGTTGGTTATAACTTGTACCTGAGTTAGAACGACGGAATTTCGTAATATGATATACATCTAACGCACCATTATCACGACGCACTCGAATTTCTGTTGCATCAACATATTCAGCAACCCCGTCTGCTTTACATAACAAAGCAGCGCCTGAATCATGAGCAGACATATATTCCATCCCTGTACCAACCCAAGGAGATTGTGGGTTAATCAAAGGAACAGCTTGTCGTTGCATATTAGCACCCATCAAGGCCCGATTAGAGTCGTCATTTTCTAAGAACGGGATACAAGCTGTAGCCACTGAAACAACTTGTTTAGGCGATACGTCCATATAGTCAACTTTATCAATTGAAACTTCTAAGTTTTCACTTGTTGCACGTGCCATAACAACATTTTCTGCGAACGTTCCGTCTTCATTTAATGGACTGTTGGCTTGGGCTACAACATAACGATCTTCAACGTCAGCTGTTAAATAATCAATCGTATCAGTCACTTTACCTGTAGAACGATCCACGCGACGATAAGGTGTTTCAATAAAACCATATTTATTAATTTTCGCATAAGAAGCTAAACTATTAATCAATCCAATGTTAGGACCTTCTGGTGTTTCAATTGGACACATGCGTCCATAGTGAGAATAGTGAACATCTCGTACTTCATAACCAGCACGATCACGAGTCAAACCACCAGGTCCTAAAGCAGACAAACGACGTTTGTGTGTTAATTCGCCAAGCGGATTGGTTTGATCCATAAATTGTGATAATTGAGAAGAACCAAAAAATTCTTTGATGCTGGCCACTACTGGACGAATATTAATCAATTGTTGTGGCGTTAATGTATCCACATCTTGAATAGACATCCGTTCACGTACAACACGTTCCATTCGAGCTAAGCCAATACGAAATTGGTTTTGCAACAATTCCCCTACGGAACGAATACGACGATTTCCTAAGTGGTCAATATCGTCCGTACTTCCAATACCTTCCATTAGGTTAAAGAAATAACTCATTGAAGCTATGATATCTGCTGGGCGAATCGTACGTACACTAGAATCTGGATAACCATTTCCTATAACGTTTACTTCGCGATCAGGATCATTAGGAGAGAACACCTTGAATACTTGGACGGTCATCGGATCAGTAACAACTCCATCTTCTGAAGGATAGTAAGTTACAGTATTCAATCCATTCTCGATATATGCTGCTAAAGTATCTTCCATTACTTGATGTGTAATTTCAGTACCTTTTTCCAGGATAATTTCGCCTGTTTCAGGATCTGCTAATGTTTCAGCTAAAGTTAAATTCAACAAACGTGTTTGCAAATCTAATTTTTTATTCGTCTTATAACGACCCACAGCTGCTAAATCATACCGACGCGGATCAAAGAAACGAGCATTTAAAAGGTTACGTGAACTATCTGCCGTTTTGGGTTCGCCTGGACGCAGACGTTCATAAATATCTTTTAATCCTTCTTCCGTTCTTGAATCAGTCGCTGTTTTGTGTAGATCTTTTTCAATCGTGTTACGTAAAGAATCATTGTCACCAAAAATATCTAAAATCGTATCATCCGAACCAAATCCTAAAGCACGTGCCAAGACTGTCATAGGAATTTTACGTGTCCGGTCAATTCTGACATAAGAAATATTCTTAGCGTCCGTTTCCATCTCTAGCCATGCACCACGGTTAGGAATCACAGTGTTGCCGAAATTTTCGCGACCATTTTTATCTAATTTACTACTAAAGTAGACCCCTGGTGAGCGAACTAATTGCGAAACAACAACACGTTCAGCCCCGTTCACAATGAACGTTCCTTGTTCTGTCATCAGTGGGAAATCCCCAAAGAAAACCTCTTGGGATTTAATTTCCCCAGTTTCTCTATTCGTTAAACGTAACGTCACTTGTAATGGTGCCGAGTAATTTGCATCATGTGAGCGCGCTTCTTCCACGGTATATTTTGGCGTTTTTAGTTCATAATCCACAAATTCCAATGAAAGATTTCCATTAAAGTCATCAATTGGCAAAATGTCTTCAAACATCTCTCTTAATCCTTCATCTAAAAACCATTGGTAAGAGTCTGTTTGAACTTCGATCAAATTTGGTAATTCTAATACTTCACTGATACGCGCGAAACTTCTTCGTTCGCGATGTTTTCCGTATTCTACTACGTTTCCAGCCAAGTTGTTCACCCCTTAAAAAGTCTTTCAAAAAAGCTATCTAAAATATTACAATTTAATTACGAATATTAAATATTAGTAACATCAAGCATTTTTTGCGAACTTTAGGCAAAAAAAAACCAAAAATAGAACAACATTCTCATGAGTTTCTACTTTTGTTTCTTTATTCCCAAGCCGGAACGGACAATATTGCGCTCCTGCTATTTATTTCTTCAGATAGTTTTTGCAATTACTTATTATACACAAATAATTAGCTTTCGTCAAACTTTTTATGAAATTTTTTTATCATGAAAGTTAGTGATTGTATAACTATTTTAAACCCGCTATACTAAACATTACAGAGTGACAAAACAAGGAGGCTAGGGAAGTCATGTCTACGAAACAAAAAATCCTTACTATCCTAAGACAAGATGGTAACATTGTCTCTGGTGAAAAGTTAGCTGCTACTTTGGATATTTCTCGTACAGCTATTTGGAAAGCAGTACGAGAATTAGAAAAGCAAGGATATCATATTGAACATTTTCCTAATGGCTATCATTACTTGGTTTCAGACGTATTGGAAAAAGAATTAATAACAAATGAACATTTGCCCACTTCTGCGATTTTCATCAAAGAAGAAACAGAATCAACAATGGACGATGCTAAAGTCGCTGCCCTTAAACAACAAACTTCTCCTGCTCTGTTTATCGCAGAAAAACAGACAGGTGGACATGGACGTTTTGGCCGTGCCTTTTTTTCGCCTAATGGACAGATCTACATGAGCTTACTATTAGAACCTAATCAAACCTTTGAAGAATTACCGCAATACACAATTCTAGCTGCTGTAGCGTTAAGTTTAGCCATTGACCACTACACAGGCAAACAAACACAAATTAAATGGGTAAATGACATCCATTTAGAGGGGAAAAAAGTTTGCGGAATTCTATCTGAAGCAATAAGTAATTTCGAAGCAGGTAGAATCCAGCATGTAATTTTAGGTTGTGGAATTAATTTTTCATTAGATCCACAAAGTTTTCCTACAAATCTACAAACAAAAGCTGGCCCAATTTTCCCGCAAGCAAATCCTTCAGCAACACGCAATCAGTTAATACAACTCATCTGGCAATATTTCTTTGAATTACTTGAAGATTTACCTAATAACAAATATTTAGAGATTTATCGTAGTAAATCAATGGTTCTTGGCAGAAGGGTGCAATTTAGCCAACAAGGAGTCACTTACCACGGTAAAGCAACTAAAATTACTGACACAGGAGAATTGGTAGTTCAAACTAAGCAAGGAGACAAGACACTTTCTTCGGGGGAAATTAGCCTAGAAGCTATTGAATAGAAAAATTGTATAATAAAATATCCGAACTATAAAGAGGTCATCCCTGCAGCGTCAGCAAGAGCTTTTCTCAATTTTATGAGAAGTAAAAAACCTCATCAGTTCGGACTTTTTTATCTGGTTTTTACATAAATTGCCAAAAAATACATAACAACAACCCTAATGCGTAGCTACTATTAAACAAAACCATATTCTTAATTGAATAAGCAAAACTTCGAGGTCGCGATAAACTTTTTTTATGGGCTTTTAAGTTACGTGAAATTTTAGGTAGAGTGATGAAAACCACAAGAATTGGCCAATTGTAAATGCCAAAAAACCATCCTATTAGAATAGTCACATAACAAGCATACATGAGCCCTTGAAATAATAGTACCCCTGTAGCACTTCCGATATAATATACTAAAGTGTAACGTTGGTTTTTAATATCTGTTTGTATATCACGTAAATTATTAGCAAGCATAATATTGGCAATAGTAAATATTAAAGGTAGTGAAGCCCAAAATAGAGCTATAAGTCCCCATATTTGTCCTGTCAGTAAAAAATTCCCTTCAGCAAAATCCAAAGATAGGTAAAAAACTTTTTGTCTAACTGTATTAAGGTAAACAGTGATTGCAAATATCCCTAATCCCATCGTTACACCACTAAATATTTCCCCTAACGGCATACGCGACAAAGGGATCGGCCCAAAGGTATAAAAGACGCCAATAAAGCAAACAACCCCTCCCATAAGAAACAACATCCAGCCAGTTTGTATACTTAAAATCACACCAATCAAAAAAGTTGCTGCTAACATAAGAAAAATCATTCGTTGGATCTTTTTCTGAGAAAGTCGTTCACGTCCGATTACATTTTGTTCATATTTATAAGTTTGTGATTGGGCTTTTTTAAAATCCATAAAATTATTAATAGCCGTAGTTGTCATATCAAAAATAATCATTCCAAGAAAAAATAATAGAGTGTATCCCCAATGAAATTCATGAAAATAAGAAAGAGAGAACAGTATTCCCATAATAAATGGAAATACACTGGCTACTTTCGTTTTTATTTCTACAACTTCCAAAAAAACTTTTATTGACATAACCTGCTCCTAAACTACAAATTACTCTAGCTCACTACGATCTCCTAGTGTGTATCCCGAATCTTCCTCTAACTGAAAACTATCTTCAATGTCATCTGTCATATAGACCTTATCATCTTTAGTCACAAAAATAGCAGAAGTACCATCAGGTATCTCGTCTTCAATATATTCCAATCCATCTTTAACGCCCTTATCAAAAATCACTGTAGTTAAACCATCGCCGTCAATGGAGTCGTCAGTAATAACTGTAGCACTAGCAACATCATTGTCATAAGGGTAACCCGTTTTAGAATCAAAAAGATGATGGTAGGTTTCCCCGTCTTCTTCTAAATAACGCTCATAAATTCCTGAAGTTACTATCGTTTTATCCGACTCTTTTATAGTACCTAAAACCGAACCACGGTCATCGTTAGGGTCCTGAATACCTACGGTCCACTCTTCATCTCCCCCGCGATTACTATGGCCTAGCACAAAGATGTTGCCTCCTAAATCAACGATAGCAGACTGAACATCATGATCTTTTAAAACTTTTACTGCTTCATCAGCAATATAACCCTTGGCAATCGCTCCGAGGTCAATAATCATATCTTCATCTTCTAAATAGACAGTTTGTTCTTCATCGTCAAATTCCATTTTCTCATAATCTATATGTTTTAATGCCTCGTCGATTTCCTCTTGTGCTGGCTTACGGGCATCATCGAATCCAATCCGCCAAAGCTGTGTAATGGCGCCAATTGTCAAATTAAAACCGCCTTCAGACGCTTCACTATACTCTTGAGCTTGTTTTAACAAATCATAAATGTCTTTTGAAACTTTCACCGGTTTTTCGCCAGCATTTTCATTAATTTCATCAATTTCTGAACCAGATTCATTGATGGTAATTTTATCTCCTAGGTCTTCAATTCGATCAAAAGCTGGCTGCAAAACGTCTTCTTTATCTTGATCAAAAATGCGAATTCGCGTATAAGTACCTAGTAAAAATTCTTCTTGTGTATAGGGCTCTTTTTTCATCCCTTCTGCATAAGAAGTTTCTGTCGCTTGATTAGCTTCTCCTTCATTACTTTCACTGCTACACGCCACATTAAAAATAAGTGCAACAAATAACACAAGAAAAGCTGCTAGCCTTCTTTTCATAATACCCTCTACTTTCTTCTCATTTGTCTTATAATAGCTTGTTTTCCTTAGAATGAAAAGATATTTAATGAATTTATTTCTATTGCTTTTTTACAACAAAAAGGAGTCGGAACATTGAGTCCAACTCCTTTTGTTATAAATATCATATTTATTCTTCTACGAAGTTATCGACTTCAATTGTATCCGTTTCGCCTTTTTCAGCAGCGTTTACCAATTGTTCAGCATAAAGAACAAATGATTCTGAACTATGTGTTGCTCCTGACACTGCTTCTACATCGCCAGGTGCAGCATCCTCATCATCCATTGTGTCAACTAGTTCTTCGTTTAATGTGTCAATATATTCCTCTGCGCTTACACCAGACTCTTCTTCCATTGCTTCATTGTATTCATCGTCATCTTGTTTTGAATTGCCATCTTCATCTACATTATCGTAATTGGACTCTGTAATTTCGCCATCTTCAACTACGATAGAAAATACTGTACGGTAACCGTTACTATAATTTTGCTCTTCCAAGGTATAAGTACCATCTTGTAAATCAGCCCCATTATCAATCTCGATTTCGTCAGTATTGCCTTCTTGGGATGCTTGTACTAACTGTTGTGCATAATTTTGGAAAGAATGAGAACTATGTGTTGCTCCAGAAACAACCTCAACATTTTCCGGATTTTGCTCATTTTCAAGTGCTTCATTTAATTGTGGAATAAAATCTTCAGGAGCAACCCCAGATTCTTCTTCCATTTGTTCATTATATTCTGTGTCATCTTGTTTTGATTCGCCGTCTGCGTTTACATAATCATAATTTGATTCTGTAATTTCACCATCTTCTGTTGTAATTGAAAATTCAACATGATACCCGTTTTGATCGTTTAACTCTTGTAGTGAATAAGTACCATCTTGTAACAAAGCCCCTGAAACTACTTCTGTATCTTCCGAAGACTCTGTGGTCTCCTCTTGAGCCGCAGAAGATTGTGAATCATTTCCGCCATTTTCTTCTCCTGCATCATCTGGTGAACACGCTCCCAATATAATCTATGTTCCAATACATTATGCACGAGTTTTTCCGGGTAAAAGATGATCGCAATGTAGCCCGTGGTCATACTTCACGTAACAGTAACGTCTTATGGAGCGTGCCTTTACGTGTTTTCTACGGCTTAGTATGGTTTTTAGAAGCTTTCAAAAAAATCGTAGGCGACGGCAAGTGGTTTACCCCGAGTACTTGGTTTGGTGAAGGCTCTTGGTTTGAAGGAGATAGCGTCTTTCCTTGGACTTGGGACTATCAATCTGTAACTGATGCAGCTTCTGGGGCAAGTGAAGCCGCCGATGCAGCTAGTGGAGCTTCTGATGCTGGTGCTGATGCAGCAGTTGAAGCAGGAAATACTGTTTTTGGCTTAAGTTATGCTTACGGCGAAGAACCAATGGCAGTCATTGAAAATTCTCCTGAATGGTTTATGAATATTATGAAAACAATTATGCCTAATATGGAAGTAGCGATGTTTTTCCAAAAAATGATGGTATTTATTGAAATTGGAATTGCTCTTTGCTTAATGGCTGGTTTATTTACTTGGTTAGTTAATGGAGTAACCATTGTATTAGTAGCTACTTTTTGTTTATCCGGAATGTTTTACTGGGTAAATATCTGGTTTGTACCTGTAGCATTTGCCTTAATGAACGGTTCAGGTCGAGCTATCGGATTAGATCATTGGGTTATCCCATGGTTACAACGCACATTAGGTAAATGGCGCTACGGCAGGCCAAAATCACTATACGGACAAAAATAGGAATAAAAATGGCTGGAAACTACTCAAAGTTCCAGCCATTTTTAAAAGAAAACGCTACGCACAGCTAATTTGAATTATGCTAAAATATAATTAGTAAAAAGAAGTTTTTCCTTAAGAGAGATTAAAAATTATACACAAGCAGAAAGGAGGAAATAGCGATCTGATTTATAGGTCGTTTCTTTATGAGTAATTTAAGAAAAATGATTTTTATTTCGCTTTTAATAGCCCAAGGCGTCGTTATTGGCCTACTTGAAAATATGATTCCTTACCCATTTTCTTTTGCTCCGGGGGCTAAATTAGGCTTAGCAAATTTAATCACTATCATTGCCTTATTTACTATGCCAAAAAAAGATAGCTTCCTGCTTGTATGGTTACGTCTACTTTTAACTACTCTTTTAGGAGGAACTTTATCCACATTTTTATACAGTATGAGCGGTGCCATGCTAAGTTACTTTGGCATGCTACTAGTAAAAAAAATAGGACCAAAATTTGTTAGTATTATTGGTATCAGCGCAACAGGCGGTTTTATGCACAATGTCGGACAACTGCTAACGGCCGCTTTTATTGCTCAATCATGGAGCGTCTTACTTTATTTACCTATTTTATCTTTTTTAGGTATCTTGTCAGGCATCGCTATAGGGATTGCTGCCAATTATCTATTGCAACGAGTAGATACACTGCGACGCTTTCAAATAGAACATGAGCAATATACACAACAAAAATGGTCACCGCATTAAGGTTTAATTAGCTTTATTTCGCGAATTAAGGAGACAATATGAAACTGCATCCTATATGGAATGATTATCCACAATTACAACCCGAGCTAACACAAACAATGAAACTAATGGAGAATTCAATTGAATTAAAAAATAAAGCTGTAAAAGCTGCTTTATTAGAAATGATTGGTGCAGGAGGAAAATTACTCCGTCCCGCTTATCAGCTCCTATTTTCCCAATTCGGGCCCGAAAGAAACCGGCAAAAAGCAATTGCATTAGCTGCTGCTATCGAGATGTTACATACAGCAACATTAATTCACGATGATATCGTAGATGATGCTACTTTAAGACGTAATTTACCCACGGTCAGTGCCGAATTTGATAATAATACGGCTGTTTACGCAGGGGATTACCTCTTTGTAGCTTGTTTTAAATTAATGTCTAACTATACTGGCTCTCTCCGTAGTTTGCAAAGTAACGCCATCAGCATGGAAAAAATCCTATCTGGTGAATTAGGACAGATGGAAGATCACTATAATTTATCCATATCCGTTGATGATTATTTATCAAATATTTCGGGGAAAACAGCGGAATTATTTGCTTTAAGCTGTTCTGTAGGCGCGTTTGAGAGCGGAACAAGTCAACTGTTTGCTAAAAACGTTTCAAATATTGGTCACAATATCGGTATGGCTTTTCAAATTATTGATGACATTTTAGATTACACCCA
Organism: Tetragenococcus muriaticus DSM 15685; assembly: GCF_000423785.1. GTDB lineage: Bacteria > Bacillota > Bacilli > Lactobacillales > Enterococcaceae > Tetragenococcus > Tetragenococcus muriaticus. The sequence goes on from NZ_AUIQ01000002.1 coordinate 35,120, forward strand.
AGCACAAACTGAAACTGGCAAACCTGTATTAAACGACATTCGACAAGGTGTCTATACACTTCCTTTAATCTACGCCTTACAAACAGATCCTCGCCAATTAACGTCGTTATTGGAAAAAAAGGAACAAATGACAGAAAACGATATACAAAAAGTCTATCAACTAATCAATAAACTAGGAGGTGTTACTAAAGCACAAAACCTAGCTAATTCTTATACTAAACAAGCACTTAAAAAAATCGAGAATTTACCAGATAACGCGGAAAATACTAAAACCACCTTACAACAACTGACTCGTACATTATTAACACGCACTAATTAAGAAGTTTCACGTGAAACTTCTTGTATTATTCCAGCTAATAACAAAAAGAAGCTAGAGTTTTTGAAAAGCTCCAGCTTCTTTTTTCATTAGAAGTTATTAATTCATTGTTACAAACTCTTCTGCGCCTGTCGGATGAATAGCTACTGTATCATCAAAATCAGCTTTTGTAGCTCCCATTTTAACCGCTACAGCAAAGCCTTGTAACATTTCGTCCACGTCTACGCCAATAGCATGCAGTCCTATAATTTTTTCTTCTTCACCTAAGCAAACCAATTTCATTTCGCATTTTTGGCGATATTCATTCAAAGCAAAGTACATTGGAGTAAAACGAGAACGATAGACTTTAATGTTTTCTTTGCCATATTCAGCTAATGCTTCTTCTTCTGACCAACCAATAGTAGCAATCGGTGGATGAGTAAATACGACGCTAGGAACAAAATTATAATCTAAATAAAGACTTGTCTTTCCATTAAATAAACGTTCAGACAGACGACGTCCAGCTGCTATAGCCACAGGTGTTAATTCTAATCTACCAATTACATCTCCAATGGCATAAACACCACTAGCTGTAGTATTTTGAAATTTATCTGTTTGAATAAAACCTTGTTCATTTAATTTTACATCAGTATTTTCTAAACCGAAGCCCTCTACATTAGCAGACCTTCCTCCGGCAAATAACACACAATCGCCAGTGATTTTGGTGCCATTTTCAAAAATAACAGTATACTCTTCTCCATTTTTTTCAATAGTTGAAGGAACGCATTCTTTATAAACAGAAACTCCTTCTTCTTCATAGGTTTGCACCAAATTATCAGCTAACATTTGATCAAATGTACGAAGTGGACGCTCATAACGAAAAGCCCAGGAAGTTTTACTGCCAAGTCCATTTATTACACCTGCAAGTTCAGCGGCAATATAGCCGCCCCCTAAAACAATCATATGTTCAGGCGCTTGGTCTAAAGCAAAAAAGCCATCTGAATCAATGGCATATTCGCCTCCAGGGATATTTAATGCATCTGCATGTCCACCTGTGGCAATCAACACATGAGAAGCGCTATATTGTTGTCCTTCTACTTCAACCGTATGATTGTCTATAAATTGAGCATATCCTCTTAAAAATTCCACACCACTATTATCAAAACCTCTTTGATAGGCACCGTGTAAGAACTCGATATAATCTTCTCTGTTTTTTACTAATGTTTTAAAGTCAAGCGACCTTTCGTTGGTCTGAATACCGTAACTTGGAGCATCCCTTTGTATCGATTGGTAGATGTCGCTAGCTTGCCACATCACTTTTTTAGGCACACAGCCCACATTAATACAAGTTCCTCCAAGTTCTTTTGCTTCAATTAATAATACTTTGGCGCCATGATTAGCTGCTCGGTTTGCTGAAGCAATTCCGCCGCTACCTCCGCCAACAACAATATAATCGTAAGTTTTCATCGTATCCTCCTTTAAATCTCTATAACATAATAAAAGCTACCACTCTCATAGCTTATTCGTCAAGATTCTGAATTACATGGCTTAAGCGTACCATGTCCTTTAATTGTAAGTTATTTTCAAAAATTGGTTCTTGATAGTGTCTTATGAAAAAGTCAGAATCAATATGAGTCATACGAAAACCACATTTTTGATATAAGTATAACTGAGAAAAACCGGTAGTACCTGTACCGATTTCAACTACATCATACCGATTTTTTCTAGCAAAAGTTAAAGCAAATAAAATAAGCGTTTGACCAATTTTTTGATTTCTAAACTCTTCTTTAACAGCTAAGTTGACAATTTCCAAAACCTTAGCCCTTGTAGGCAATAATACAATAATTCCAACAAATTGCTTATTGTTTCTCGCTTCAAAATAAATGCTACGTGCTAAATAATCTTCTACTAAACGCTTTGAAGGATCGGCTTCTAACAAGAGATCAAAATGTCTTTTTTCAATACTGTCAAGTTTTTGAATATGTATATCCATAACAAACTCCTTTGTACCTATTTTTTCTCACCTTATAAAAATAGGTACGTAAGAACATACGGATTCTTACGTACCTACATTCTCTTGTTTGATTTTATACTTCTTGCAATGTTTTTTCTTCTTTTGGTCCTTTGACATTCAACGTAATCTTCCCTTTAGAAGCGCCAATCGTCACGCGGCTACCAAAATAGATCTCCCCAGATATTAAAGCCTCACTTAGTCGGTCTTCAACTTCTTTTTGCAAGGCCCTACGAATTGGTCGAGCACCGTACTCTGGATCAAAACCAGCTTCTCCAATAACATCAATCGCTGCAGGAGTGATTTTAAGTTGAATATCTTGCTCTTCCATTCGTTTAATAATTGACTTGCTCATGATTTTTACAATGGCATGAATTTCGTCTTTATCTAATGAACGGAAGACAATCGTTTCATCTACACGATTCAAGAATTCTGGTCGAAAAGCTTTCTTCAATTCTTCTAAAATACGATTTTGCATAGCTTCATGATCTTGTTTGATATCCACTACATTAAAGCCTACATTTGTTTCTTCCCGTAGTTCTTGAGCTCCAATGTTTGAGGTCATAATCAAAATCGTATTACGAAAATCTACAGATCGGCCTTTTGAATCTGTCAATTGGCCATCATCTAATACTTGTAATAAAGTATTGAAAACATCTGGATGGGCTTTTTCTACTTCGTCAAGTAGAATTACTGAATAAGGCTTAGAACGAACTTTTTCTGTTAATTGTCCACCTTCATCATAACCTACATAACCAGGAGGAGAACCAATCAATCGACTCGTACTATATTTCTCCATATATTCACTCATATCAATCCGAATCATCGCATCTTCTGTACCAAACATGGCATCCGCTAATGATTTAGCTAGTTCAGTTTTCCCGACACCAGTCGGACCTAAGAACATAAATGATCCAATAGGACGATTAGGGTCTTTTAACCCGCTACGAGCACGTCGAATAGAACGAGCAACTGCATTTACTGCTTCATCTTGACCTACAACACGTTCATGTAAAACTTTTTCTAAGTCTAGCAACCGTTGAGTTTCTTTTTTGGCCATTTGTTCTAATGGAACACCTGTCCACTGAGACACTACAGAAGCTACATCTTCTTCGGTAACTTTAGCGGTAAAAGCAGAACTTTGCGTTTCTTTTACAGAAGCTTCCTCCAAGCGTTTATTTAACTCTTGTTCTTGAGCTCGGACACTTGCTGCTTTTTCAAAATCTTGGTTTCGAATAGCTGCTTCTTTTTCTTCCACCACTGATAACAATTGATCTTGTACAGTGGCTGTTTCGGAAACTTCACTTGATTGATCCAGACGGACTTTAGCTGCCGATTCATCCATCAAATCAATAGCTTTATCTGGCAACTGGCGTCCATTAATATACCGTACAGAAAGTTGAACGCAAGCTTGTAAAGCTTCATCAGTAATTTCTACACTATGATGTTTTTCATAACGCTCACTTAGTCCACTTAAAATTTCTACTGCGTCATCAGGAGTCGGCTCATCAACTTGTACTCTAGCAAAACGACGTTCAAGTGCAGAGTCTTTTTCAATATATTTTTGATATTCATCAGAAGTTGTTGCACCAATTGTTTGTAATTCGCCACGAGCTAAAGCAGGCTTCAAAATGTTCGAAGCATCAATGGCACCTTCTGCTCCACCAGCGCCAATCAAAGTATGCAATTCATCAATAAACAAAATAACTTGCCCATCTTGATAAATTTCATCAATGATTTTTTTCATGCGATCTTCAAATTCACCACGGTATTTCGTCCCTGCTACAAGCGCCCCCATATCAAGCATCATTAAACGTTTAGGCTCCATATCTTGTGGAACTTCGCCATTAACAATCTTTTGAGCTAGACCTTCAGCAATAGCAGTTTTGCCGACGCCAGGTTCACCTACTAATGCAGGATTATTCTTCGTACGTCGACTTAATATTTGCACAAGACGTTTTACTTCTTTATCTCGTCCAACCACTGGATCCAATCGTTTTTCCCGTGCCAATTTCGTTAGATCCCGTGCCAATGATTCTAAAGTTGGAGTGCCTTCTTGCGCTTGTTGTTTACCTTGAACCGGACGACGCCGATTTCCTCCATTAGCACCTTTATTTTGACTAGCACCCATTTTTTTCTTTAATAATTGGCGCATCTTCGCTAAACTTAATCCCAAGTTCAGCATAATACGCGAAGCTAAGATTTCTTCATCACGTAGTAAGCCCAAAAGCAAATGCTCAGTACCCACTTGCGTTGAACTTAAACGTTTTGCTTCATCTCCAGCATAAGCAAAGATTTGCCTAGCTCTTGGTGAATAAGGCAAATAGCCATTTGCTGGAGTAGACGTCATTGTTCCATAACCCGTTAGATGTTCGATTTCTTCTCGAATATCCTTTTCATTCACGTTCATTTCTCGCAAAGCTTTGCCTGCAATTCCATCTGGTTCGATTAATAAAGCTAATAAAATGTGTTCCGAACCTACCGTTTGATGTTTAAAACGTTTTGCTTCTTCTTGCGCAAATTGCAAAACATTCTTTGCGCGCTGTGTAAATAGTTCATCCATAAATTGTCACTTCCTATCTTTATAGTTCATAACTCAATCTTTCTAGTATTCCATGCATAATATTTGCGCGCATGTTATCCTCTTTCACTGATTTTTCTAATACGACTTTACTAATGGTTACTAATAACAAATTCCCTTCTCTTTTCGAAAGGACTCCTTCTTCGTATAATTTTTGTATAATTGCTATCGCATCTTTTTCTGAAAGTGTTTGATCAAATAACGCGTTAACTTGTTCTAAAAATTGTTGATAGTTGGAAATTTGGACTTTTTCAATTCGGATATAGCCACCACCGCCTCGTTTACTTTCAACCGTATAACCTCGTTGTACAGTAAAACGAGTATTAATGACATAATTGATTTGCGAAGGTACACAATTGAATAGATCTGCCATCTCAGCACGACGAATTTCGATTGTCTCGCTTTCTTCCAGGATCTTTTTCAAATAGGCTTCAATCATATCAGAAGTATTTTGATGACTCATCTGCTCGTGACCCTCCTTTGACTATTATTGACCTTCATTATAACGAATTTTTAAGCTCTTGGAAAGGATAAGGACTTGTTTTAATCAAAGGCTTAGTAAAAAAATAAAAGACGAGCGATATTTCTGTCATCGTTCGCCTTTTTCTCAAATTAAGGGACTTGTAACGTTTCTGCTGCGTCTACATCACGACTAACCTCTTCTTCATCGTCACGCTGAACAGTAATCGTTGCTTCCTCCCCTTCTTCTACTGTAACAGGAACTTCAATTGTCTCATTTTCATCGTCTGAATCTAGAACAATCTGTTCGTACTGTTCATCATCATGATTCATATCTGTAAGCCAAACGGTAATTGTCTGACTCGCTGAGTCATCTTCATTTTCATCGTCTTCATTATCTTCCTCATCTTTAAAAGAAGCCTCTACATTGACAGTAAACCTTTCAGTTTCTGGTTCTGGTTCTTCCTCTTCTTCTCCTTGTGAAACGACCATATTGACCGTACTCCCTCTATCTTCAGTTGAACCACCGGAAGGATCTGTACGAATAACATTTCCTTCTTCTACTGTATCATCAAACTCTTCTTCAGTTTCCACTTCAAAGCCAGCATCGGTCAAACTTTCTTCAGCTTCTGCTTCAGAGTCACCTTCTACGTCAGGTACTTCTACCTGTTCTGTACCAGCACTTACAGAAAAGACAATGGTCGTTTCACCTGGCACAACTTCTTCTCCTGCATTAGGAGTTTGCCCAATAATTGTACCACGTGCTTGGTCACTATAACTTTGCTCTACATTTACTGAATTATTCTCTAATCCCATCCCATTTAAACTATTTCTAGCGGCATTTTCGGTGCTACCTACAAAATTAACCATAGATACTGGAGCAGGTCCATTACTTACTACAAACGAAACTTCAGTTTCCTCAGGTGTAACGTCTTCTCCAGCTTCTGGCGTTTGGCTAATAATTTGTCCAGCTGGCACTGAATCATCAAATTCTTCCTCTGAAGAAATATTACTTTCTCTAAACTCCAATTCTATTAAGTCAGCCAAAGCATCATCATAAGATGCTTCTGTGTAATCATCCATTTCTACCTCTGGGCTCCCCGAACTAACATACAAGACTACTTCTTGATTACGTTTAATTTCAGCTCCTTCTTCTGGGTTTGTCTGGACAATTCGCCCTTCTTCTTGGCTATCACTGGGGTATTCCCTTGTTTGATCGGCAGCTTGTAAACCACTTTCTCGTAATTGCTCTCTGGCCGAAGATTCTGTAAGACCGGCGACCTCAGGAACAGTAACTTCGGCTCTTGAACCTGTCGTAGAAAGATAGGTTCCCGCTCCAACCATTGCTAACAAAACAACAGCAATCACTAGAAAGAAGGGCCACTTTTTTCTTTTTTTCTTAGGGTTTTGATTCTGCTCTTTAGCTTCAGTGGGTTTGGCAGCTTCATTTCCCTCATCATTAGATGAAGTATCGGTAATAGGCGTTATTATTTTCGTATCGTTGTCTATCGCTTGGGAATGCCATTCTGCTTCGTTTTTACGTTCTGGAGATAGCGCTGTTTCTAAATCCTTACTCATCTCCTCAGCGCTTTTATAACGATCAACAGGTTCTTTAGCTGTAGCTTTTAATACCACATTTTCCAACGCTTGAGGAATATTTTCATCATAGGTACGTAATGGAGGTATCTCATCTTGAAAATGCTTCAAAGCAATCGTCACTGCAGACTCACCATCAAAAGGAACGCTGCCTGACAACATTTCGTATAGAATAATACCTATCGCATAAATATCAGATTGACTCGTTGCCATACTTCCTCTAGCTTGTTCTGGAGAAAGATAATGTACAGATCCTAGCATACTATTGGTCTGAGTGATCGAAGTTTCAGATAGAGCAATCGCAATCCCAAAATCCGTAATCTTTACTACGCCTTCATCATCAATCAAAATATTCTGTGGCTTTAGATCACGATGAATAATACGATGATCATGAGCCAATGTGATAGCAGAAAGAATTTGCTGCATAATATTAATAATAGTCGAATAGTCCATAGGATAATGGGTCTGAATATAACGTTTTAAATCCATTCCTTTTACATATTCCATAACCAAATACTGCATCCCGTCTTCTTCACCTACATCGTACACAGAAACAATATTCGGATGAACTAGTTCAGTAGCAGCTAATGCTTCTCTTTGAAAGCGTCGAATTGCATCTTGGTCATTTTGAAAGTCATAACGTAAAACTTTAATCGCTACTTCACGGTCTAAAATTAAATCGTCAGCTAAAAAGACATTGGCCATTCCACCCATGCCGACATTTCCCTTTATTAAATATCGACCACTTAGTTTTTTGCCAATATCAAGCATTAGCCTCACCCCCAAAATCAATCAAAAGAACCGTAATGTTATCAACTCCACCATATTTATTGGCTGCATCCACCATTTTTTCGGTTGCTTCTTCCGGTCCTGAACTAGACAAAATAAGTTGAGTAATTTCTTCTTCAGAAACCATGTTCGTTAAACCATCTGAGCATAGAAGTAGACTTTCTTTTGCACCAATAAGATGAGATGAAACGTCCACATCAATTGGGCTAGGCATACCCACGCACTGTGTAACAATATTTTTTTGCGGATGATTAGCTGCCATTTCTTCTGAAATTTCACCCGTTTTAACTAATTCGTTAACTAAAGAGTGATCTTCCGTTAATTGAGATAATTTTTGCTCGATCATTGTATAAATACGACTGTCTCCGACATGAGCAACAGCAAAATCTTGCGGAAAAATAGCTACAGCTTCAATCGTCGTTCCCATTCCTGCAAATTCCGGTGTAGCTTGTCCTGCTTGATAAATAGCAGTATTTTCTTCTTGAACGGTTTTAACCAGCCATTTTGTCGCTTTTTCGCTGTTAGAAATTTTTGTCTTCTCCCATTTTTCGCCAATTTCGTTAACTGTAGTCTTACTAGCCACATCACCAGCTTGATGGCCACCCATACCATCAGCTAGTATAGCAAGTGTAAATTCTTTTTTATTTTTAAATATCCCAACATAATCTTGATTGGTTGCTCTTATTTTTCCTACACTACTTTGAAAACTAATTTTCATCATTTTCACCTCATCGTTTTTTCTGCAAACAACTTATAAAAAAGCCATCCGTGTTGTATTGATGCGGATATATCGTCAACATCTTATTATGCAAATTAGGCGATAAATATTTACTTACAGGTATATCTATTAATTCAAATTCCGGATGCTTTTTTATAAATTGCTCAACGACTTGCTGGTTTTCTTCAGACAAAATCGTACATGTACTATAGACTAGAATTCCTCTTGGTTTCAATATGGGAGCCACACTTTCTAAAATCTCTAACTGAACCCGAGCCAATTGTTCTAAATCAGCGGGGGCTTTCCCATATTTTATGTCTGGCTTACGACGCATTAATCCCAAACCAGAACAAGGAGCATCAACTAAAATTCGATCAAATGATGCTTTATCAAAGTTTTCATCTACTTTCCTAGCATCTAATTTTTCAGGTCTTATTACATCATCAACCTTCATTCGTTTAGCATTTTCTTTAATCAACTGCATCTTATGTTCATGGATATCAAGCGCTGTAACTTCGCCTTTTTGCTGCTTTGATAAAAAAGAAGCTATGTGAGTCGTTTTGCCTCCTGGCGCAGCACAAGCATCCAATACTTGATGGTGTTTTTCTATTTGTAACGCTGGCGCCACTAACATAGAAGTTTCGTCTTGGACTGTCAAAAGACCTTTTTTAAACAAATCACTTTTGCCGATAAAACCCTTTTGTGCTATAATACCATACTCTGAAATGATACTTTCTACAGCTTCAATTCCTTCTTCTGCTAAACTAGTTAAAGCATTCTTACGCGAAATTCTACGTGTATCTACCCGTAAACTGACTCGACTAGGAGAAAATAACGAGTCTCCTAATTGTTTTGTCTGCTCGATGCCTATCTCTTCTGTGAGCTTTTGCGTTAACCACTTGGGCATACTCATTTGTATAGCTAAACGTTCAATGGGATCTTCTATCCCACGAGTTTCTGGTAGCCCTTGCCGCTTGATACTACGCAAAACGCCATTAACAAATTTTCCAATCCCTTTATTCCCACGAGTTTTGGCAATTTCAACTGCTTCATTTAAAATCGCATGATCAGGAACACGATCAAGATAATAAAGTTGATAGATAGATAACTCTAACAATAGTTGGACCCAATGATCCACTTTTTTGGCCTTTGAAATAAAAGGGCGTAAATAAAACTCAAGCAATAATTGGCGACTAACGGTACCATACACAAGTTCAGTTAACAACCGACTATCTTGTTGGCTAAGCTCTCCTTTATCAATCTCTTCTTTTAAAAGCAGGTTGGAATAAGCACCGCCCTTTTGAATTCTTTCTAAAGTTTGTAACGCAACATAACGAACAGTTTTTTTTGCATCATTCTTCATCTTGGCCCACCTGTTCACCAACAGCTACTTTTTGTCCCATCCCATTTAGAAAGTCCGTGATCTTTTGCTTATTTTTCCCAGAAGGTTGTAGTTCTTCAATAGCCAAAATACTCTGGTTACCACATGCTACCCATAATTGGCCCTTAGTAGCACGGATAATGGTCCCAGGATTTGCCTCAGTCCTCTCTGTTAAAACAGATACAGACCATATTTTCCAACGGTTGCCTTGATAAGTCGTATAAGCAATAGGCCAAGGCCTCATCCCTCTTACTTTTTGATCAATTTCTTGCGCCGTTTGTCGCCAATCAATGACTTCTTCTTCTGGTCTAATATTAGGAGCAAAAGTCACTTGTTGTTCATCTTGCTCAACAGAAAAAAGCGAACCGGATAGAATCTGAGGGAGCACTTTAAGTAATAGGTCACGGCCTACATAACTTAATTTTGTAAACATCGTGCCTACATCGTCTTCATGCATGATTGGCACACTCTCTTGGGCGTAGACACTGCCAGCGTCCATTTTCTTTACCATCTCCATAATGGAGACGCCTGTTTCATTTTCTCCATTAATAATAGCATAATGAACAGGTGCCCCGCCTCTATATTTAGGTAAAAGTGAAGCATGAACATTAAGTGCCCCATAAGTCGGAATTTGTAGTAGTTTTTCTGGTAAAAACTGTCCAAATGCAGCGGTGACGATGAGATCAGGACGTATTTGATCAATTTCTTCTAACTCTTGAGAACCACTTATTTTTTCTGGTTGTAAAACTGAAATCCCTAATTCTAAAGCCTTATTTTTAACAGGAGAGGCGATAATTTTTTTCTTACGGCCTACCGCACGATCAGGTTGAGTAACTACTGCTGCTACATCATAACCAGCTGTCACCAATCCTTCTAAAATTGGTACAGAGAATTCTGGGGTCCCCATAAATACAATTTTTGTCATTTTTTAAGCTCCTTTAGATAAAGTTCATTGGTTCATTATCAATAGCTACGTACAAACCCTTTTGTTGCACTTTTTGTGAATCATTTAGAATTTGCTTTAATAGTTTAGAAAGTGCAGGCTCTTTTTTATATTTTATAATTATTTGATACTGATAACGATTTTTTACTCTTGCAATTGCGCTTGGAGTTGGACCTAAGACAATACTTTTTGTACTTAGTTCGGTATTTATTAACTGGGCAATGTTAAATATTTGTTTCGCTGCCAGCTGTTCTTCTTGGTGGCTACAAGTAATTTTTACAGTAAAATAATAAGGAGAATAACCACTTTGATGTCGCAAAAACATTTCTTGTTCATAAAAACTCTCATAATCTTGCTGTTGGGCTAAGGCAATGGCGTGATGTTCAGGATTAAATGTTTGGATCACTACTTCTCCTTGTTTTTCCGCGCGTCCTGCACGGCCAGATACTTGAGTTAATAACTGAAACGTACGTTCATTTGCCCTAAAATCAGGTAAATTTAAAGCAGTGTCCGCGTTCAATACACCAACCAAAGTAATATTGGGATAATCTAACCCTTTAGCAATCATTTGTGTCCCTAACAAGATATCAGCTTCTTGTGCACCAAACTTCTGTAAAATACGCTCATGTGCTCCCTTATGTCTTGTTGTATCTACGTCCATACGTAAGATACGAGCTTCGGGAAACAATGCTTGCAATTCCTCTTGTACTTTTTGAGTACCCGTTCCATAATAACGGATTTTATTACTGCCACATTCTGGACAATGTTGTGGGATACGTTCTTCATGCCCACAATAATGACAACGCATTGTCTTAGTATCCATATGCAAAGTTAAAGAGATATCACAATTAGGACAGGGCAAAACATACCCACAATCGCGACACATCACAAAAGAAGAGTATCCTCTACGATTTAACATTAATACAGACTGTTCTTTTTTTTCCAGCCGATCTGCTATTTTTGCTTGTAAATCCTCAGAAAAATTACTTGTATTTTTTCTTTCATATTCTTCTTTTAAATCAACCACTTTTATACTTGGTAAATTAGCCGCTGGATCTGCTCGTTTACGCAATAAAAGTAACTGATAAATATTCTTTTGGGCTCGGGCTCGTGATTCTAATGATGGCGTAGCACTACCAAGCACCACAGGACAATGATGATACTCTCCGCGCCAGATGGCTAAGTCTCTAGCATGATAACGAGGAGCTTCCTCTTGCTTATAAGATGTTTCATGCTCTTCATCGACAATAATGACACCTATATTTTCTAAGGGAGCGAAAATCGCCGAGCGAGCGCCAACAACAACTTGTGCTTCCCCTCGTTCGATCTTGCGCCATTCATCATAACGCTCTCCTTGACTTAACCCGCTGTGTAGTACTGCCACAGCATCTCCTAAACGACCTTTAAAACGTTCGACCATCTGAGGTGTCAAAGCAATTTCTGGCACTAGCATGATGGCTGTTTTTTGCTTAGCCATAACAGCAGCAATGGTTTGCAAATAAATTTCCGTTTTACCACTGCCAGTAATGCCTTCTAATAAAAAAACATCATTTTTAGCTTTATTCTCAGATGTAAGCACCGAATTTACCGCTTGTTGCTGCTCTTCATTTAATGTTAAAGCTGTTGTTCTTTTGAGATTTTTGCCTTGATATGGATCACGATAAGCTTCAACATCCTCAAAACTCAACCATCCTTTCTCCTCCCCTTGTTTTAATACAGTTGAAGAAATGCCCTGTTTTGTATAAAAAGCAGATGGTTGATGATCATTTTTTCTTAACAGTTCAAATAATTGTTTTTGTCGAGAGGCTCGTTGATTAATTTTCTGGTAGAACTCTTCTGTATTATTAGGCGTTAGTTGGCTATTCACATAGCGAATTTTTTTTACCTTATTTTTATTTTTTACTACGTAACGAAGCTCCACAACATTTTCTTTACGAAGCTTTTTTAATTGGTTTAATATCCCCTTTTTTTCAGCTTCTTGCCAGTCCATTTCATCCCCCTGGGGAAAATATTCATCTTTTACTGGATGCTTCGGGTCTTTAAGCACAATTTTTTTCTGATATTCAGCTTTCATTACACTAGGTAACATTGTTTGCAGACAAGTAATTTTAAAAGCATAAGTTGTCTCTTTCATATAATCTGCTAAAGCTAGCAATTCTTGATTTAAAACAGGAGACAAATCTAACAAACGAATAATATATTTCAATTTTTCCGGGTATTTACTCGTTTGTTTCAAATCAGTCACAAATCCTTGTATATGCCGGTTCCCACCACCAAAAGGTACTTCTACTCGCATTCCCACTTCAATGACGTCTGTTAGGGATTCGGGAACAATATAGGTAAAAGGCTGATCTGTTTGCATGGTAGGTACATCTACAATAACCTCGGCAAATAATGTCATGACGATTTCTCCTTTCTGACTCATTTTACTAAAAATACAAGTGTTTGTCTTTACTATCTAAGAAAATTAAATTTTCACAGCCTTACGTCTATATTTAATTAACTATTTCTAAAGAAAAATCGTTGAACAATTCTTTTGTCCAACGATTCATAGATTAGATACCGTTATTATCTTCACGGATCCGATCTTCTAAATTTTTTTGTTCTTGTTGCTTTTGTGCTTGTTTTTCTTCTTGTTCCATTTGTAACCTAGCTCGTTTTAATTCGGGATCAGGATCGTTGATCACTGTTTGGGCATCAATTTCTTCCAAGGCTTTACCCACATTTTTTACTGAATCAAACTTGTCTAACGTTGGGTTTGCACCAGCATCTAACTCATGGGCGCGTTTACTAGCTAATAGCACCAATGAATATTTGGAATTAACCGATTCTAGTAACGAATCGATGGAAGGTTTTAACATCATATTATTACAACTCCTCTAACATTTTTCTATACTTTCCAATTACGCGTTCCACTCGAAAGTGTTCGCTTGAAATAATATTTTTAATTCTTTCGACTGCTTTAGGTACTTCATCATTAACAACGGCGTAATCATAAGATGCCATCATTTCAATTTCTTCGCGAGCAACTTTCATGCGCTCATCAATTTTATCTTCTGAATCTGTTCCACGACCGGTGATTCGCATACGTAATTCCGCCAAATCTGGTGGTGTTAAAAAAATAAATACGCCATCTGGCACTTTTTCTTTTACTTGTAAAGCACCTTGAACCTCAATTTCTAAAAACACGTCTTTTCCCTTATCCAATGTTTTTTGAACGTAAGGTAATGGAGTTCCATAATAGTTTCCCACATATTCAGCATACTCCAACATTTGGCCTTTTCGTATCATTTGTTCAAATTCTTCTTTTGAGCGAAAATAATAATCTTCCCCTTCGATCTCTCCGATTCGCTGTTTGCGAGTTGTCATTGAAACCGAATATTGAAAATCATTGTCTTCACTATCAAATATTGCTTTGCGAACTGTTCCTTTTCCTACACCGGAAGGGCCGGATAAAACAATCAATAATCCCCGCTCTGTCATAATGACGTCCTTTCCCTCTTGTACTTGTTTAACGTCTATTTTGCACTTTTTTTCAGTAACTTTCAAGAATAACTTTATTGTAACGGGTAATAGCACCAAATCTAGTTTAACACTTCTAGAGACTTAATTCATTGTTTACAAAAATATTTTTCTACTTACATTGCACTTACAGCTTGTTTAAGAGCTTCAAATTCTTCATTACTTAAGGTTACGCCTTTTCCCATTTTTTCATGTTCTGGGCTCCAATCACGCAAATCAAATTTTGGGGGCCGCCCATTCCAACTAACAAGGTTTAATTCCTTACGCCAACCTTTCGCGTTTTCTGATAAAACAGCTATTTCTTCTAAAATTTCATATGAAAAATCTTTTGCCATTTATTTCCCCTCTTTTTGTTTATTCATTCTTCATTATTAATTACGCATTTTTCTTCAGTTTCATTTTTTAAAAAATGAAAAAATTTAGCTGCAATAAATAAAACCTCTGTTTGCTCAATAAACCATTTAGATAAGTGCATATCTTTTTCTAAAAGTGCATCAAGAAATAAGAATTGATTCTTTTTTGAAAGAAAAAAGTAATCTTTATAATATAGTTCAACCCACTCATTAAAAGAACGCACAAGTTCAGGCGGAAACGAAAGTTCTGTTTTTTCTTCATAAAAGCATTTAAAAATTGTTCTTTAGTATAAGACCGATCAGCAGGAAGTCTTAAAATACGCCCGATAAGTTCGACAAATGCTTCCCCAACTTGTTCTAAGGAAACTTTTTTGCCGTGATATTTATAAAACTTCTGCCAAAAGTTACTCTTTTTTAACAAAGCAAATTCTTGAGCAGATAAGCTCATAATAAATGCTTGCCAATTTGTTTGCCAATCCGTCATATTGCTAAAAGTATACCAAAAACCAGTATACTTCCCAAAATATTTTAACATTTCCAAATAGCCTAACCGTTCGTTTACTTTAGAACGTTTGCTATCAAAAATTAGAAAACTACCTAAAGGCCAAGGAGAACGTAATTGAACATTGACGACATTTTCAGGTAGGCTGATCTTTTTACGGACTCCAGGCCCTTTTGCATCAATACAGATACATTCTTTTGCTCCTTTAGACAAAGCTACATCTAATGGAAAATCATTACGGTAACCCCCATCAACATAATCTTCTCCTTGAATTCGTACAGGCTGCATCGCTGGAAAAAAAGCAGCAGAAGCCGTCAACCACTTCCAAGACTGTTTTATCGAATGAATAGCGACAACTTTTTCCTTTAGCCCTTTTAAACGCGTGGTACATATATAAAATTTAATAGAGGAAGTTTTTAATTTAGCTTCATCTAATGTTTGTACCATTAACTTTTGAAGTGGTAAAGTACTAACGCCTTTTTCTTTCATTGCTGTTTTACTAAGCGAACGAAGCTGACGAGTTAACTGCTTAAAAGAATAGTTTGTAGCAGCAGCTTGAGGAAAAGCTAAAATTTGTTCTGTACTAATTTTATACCAAAGTTGCTGTGCCTTTGTCTCATCATTCATCATAATAAGCGCTGCATTTAAGGTACCTACTGAGGTACTAGTAATCATTTCAAAAGAAATCCCTAGTTCTTTTAAAGCTCGCCAAGCTCCAATTTGATAAGCTCCTCTGGCACCACCACCACTTAAAACAAGGGCTGTGTGATAAGACAATTCTTTAGAAAAACCGTGCTCGTCTTGTTGGTAACCTTGCGAAGTTAGCCAAGGAAATAAAACGCCTTTAGTAAAAAACGAAAAAGTTATTTTAGAAACAAAGTAACTACGAGCAAATTTTTCAATAATTTGTAAAATAAAAAGCCAAGTAACCTTCTCAGAACCTTTATACAATAAATTTTCGACTTCTAGACGTTGGTTTTTCCACTTTATGCTAAAAAGAACGATCCAGTTGCCTGTTTTTATATACCAACAATTTTGGTTATAAACCGCCTCTTTCATTTTTTCCTTAGCTTCAGAATGAGTGGAATAGAAAGGAAAAATTAATTTTGTACGTGTTAAAAGAATAGGGTTTTTATTAAGAATCGAAGCGTATAATTTTTTTATCTCCATATTAAAATCCTCTCTTAAAAAGAATAAGAGGCTCCCATTAAAACAGCATCTCAAAGTTTAAATAAAAAACACAATATATTACTTAGTGTAATAAACACTTAAAAGAAACGAAACAAGCATTTTATAAAAAATTATTGTAAAATGTAATTAGAGAAAGTAGGAAAAAGGGGGGTTTTTCAAGATGGCAGATTTTATTTATGTACTTATTGACAACATCAGTAACGCTGTTTTGACCCGAGGTTTTTCTACCGCTGATTTCCATCAAGCAATCGTTCATTACCCGAAAAACTTATTATTATTAGATCCTTCTAGTGAATTAGGGGAGTACGAAAACCATACCGCAATGAAAGTCATCCGCGGCAGTAAAGCCGTTGAAAATTATTTTCAAATAGTAAACAAGAAACGAACCACTGATACGAATAAATGGATTGATTTCACCGATCCTATGATGTTAAAAGAACTAAGTCCTATAGAGATTTCTGAACTGTTATACTTTGGTCATATGAAGACTCATCTTCATTCGCCATTTTTTTATAAACTACAAAATAACTTTGCTTATTTTGATTTACAAGATAGTTTATCGCGTGTTTATTATCGTTATTTAGATGAATTTTATCAAGTTTTGGCCCAAAAAATCACTCACATCATTACAGAAATTTTAAACGCTCGGCGCTCTCCTTTTCGAAAGGATCACCCCGTTGAAACTTTACCACTCAATATAGTTAAAAAGTTGAGCGAATTAATGAAGGCTGGCGTCCTTTTTTCATTTAAACAAACAGAGTTTCAAAATAAAAAATATCAAATCCCTTTATTTTTAGTCGAAGACACTCGGATTCGAATGGGCGAGCCTAGCTTTAAAAATGATGCATTTATTGGAAATCTAACTTATTATTCTAGTAAAAAAACATGGGGGCTTGATGTTGATCAAGACGATTTAGACTTAGGAGCCCTATCAAACATACCCTTATCATAACATAAAAAAGGCAAAGAATATGATGTTCTTCGTCTTTTTATTATGCCTAAAAGCCTTCTTTTACTGTAATATTTTTACTTAATTTTGCCCAATGATTCGTTGGCCCATGTCCAGAGCCTACAATAATTTGCTCTTCTATAGCACCTTGAATAAATGCCTTAGCTGTAAAAACTGCTTCTTTAAACGGTTTTTTCTTAGCCAATTCTGCTGTTATACAAGAAGAAAACGTATCTCCAGTACCATGGGTATTTTTTGACTGAATACGAGGTGCACTCAATTGAAAAATAGAACTGTCTTCCATTAATACAAAATCTGTGGCTTCTTTCCCTTCTAAATGCCCACCTTTGATAATAACGTTTTTTGCTCCCATTTCTTGTAAAGTGGTAGCCGCTTTTTTTACCTCTTGTTTTGTTTTTATTTTTAAACCTGTTAATACTTCAGCTTCCGGTAAATTCGGAGTTAGTACGTAAGTTTGAGGTAAAAGTTCTTTTTTTATTGTTTGTATTGCCTCTTCTTTCAATAAAGAATGTCCACCTTTTGCTATCATAACAGGGTCTACCGTTAAAGGTCCGAATGAATGTTTTTGATAACAATCAGCAACGGTTTGTACGTGTTCTTGATCATATAACATCCCAGTTTTTGCCGCGTGAATATGAAAATCATCGGCTAAAGAAGCAAACTGAGCCTCGATAAAAGAGCGAGGCACAGGTAAACTTTGCTGAACTCCTTTAGTGTTTTGAGCTGTTAATGCAACGAAAATACTTGTTCCAAAAACTTCTCTAGCTTGAAACGTTTTTAGATCAGCTTGCACACCTGCGCCTCCGCCCGAATCTGAACCTGCAATGGTGACTGTTTGTGGTACTTGGCCTCTCATTTATTTTCCCTCCAATTGAGCAAATTCTTTTTTCATTTGGCGGACTTTTTTCCCAATATCGCTAGCTTTCATAATTTCACTCACCACAGCTACCCCATCGATACCAATATGATCAAACGATTTAATTCGTTCTTCCGTAATACCCCCAATAGCAACTACTGGAATTCTTACTTGTTGAGTCACTTGTTTCAGCGTCTTTAAAGAAGTGGATTGTGCTTTTTCCTTGGTTGCTGTTGGAAATACCGCGCCAACACCTAGGTAATCCGCCCCATTTTTTTGTTCTTCTTTTGCCTGTAAGACACTTTTAACCGATCTTCCAAGAATTTTATTACCTATAAGAGACCGTGTTACTCCAGTTGGTAGCTCGTCGTCACCGATGTGTACCCCGGCAGCATCAACCGCTAGACATATATCGACACGATCATTAATAATTAATGGAATTTGATAACGATCTGTCACTTTTTTTACTTTATTAGCTAATTCATAATATGCAAACGTAGTGATCTCTTTTTCTCGCAATTGCACCATCGATACGCCATTCTTACAAGCTTCTTCAATTTTTTCTAAAAATTCTTCGTCGTTTTCCCCATATCGAGCCGTTACTAAATATAAACTCATATCTGTTCTCATTGCTTTCTTCCTTTCACCTGGTTAAACCAATTATCATTCGTTACAGATAAAAGAGACAACTGATTTAAAGTTTCATGACGAAAATCTGCCAACCCATTAGATGATGTTAATTTTTTATTAGCATGCTCACCACAAATGTTTAAATAACTAAGAGCAAATATAGCTGCTGATAAATTATCAAACCCCTCCCCTAATAAAGCTGCAATCAGCGCACCTAGGAGGTCACCACTTCCGGTAAATTGTTGGAGTTTTTCCACGCCATTTTCCATGACCCACGTTTCATCTTTTGAAACAATCAGATCTTTTTTTCCCGTAGCAAGATAGGTAATTGATGAATCTTGCTGTTTTAAAGCCTTGACTAACTCTTCCATTCCTTCTTCCGTTTGATCAAATTCACTACTATCAACGCCTCTCCCGCTTACTTTAAGACCACAAAACGCGCGTAGTTCCGAAACATTACCTTTTAAAATATTAGGTTTGTATTTTTCTAACTGTTGTGACAAGTAAAAGGCAATAGGAGCGCTTGTCACTCCTACTATATCAAGAACAAAAGGTTTCTTTTTTGCTTTAGCCTTTTTTGCAGCCATCAAAAGCGCGCTTTCCTTTTCCTTTGATAAGCTTCCAAGATTTAGTAATAAACTACTTGTATGTTTAAAAAGTTCAGAAAACTCTCTTACATCATTGGTCATAATAGGTTGTGCATTAATATATAGTAATGTGTTAGCGACGGTCTCTATAGAAACATCATTTGTAATGCAATGAACTAATGGTGCTTGCTTTAACGGAAAAATTTCGCTAGCCCTATCTGCAATTTTTTTCATAAGTCTCTCCCTTTCTGTCCAAATAAGAATGACATTTCTTAAAACTAATAGTTACTTACAGACATTTGATCTTTAGGTGTAAAAAGTCTTGGAAACACTTTTTCTAAAATCAACAAAATAACGATCGCAGCAAAAGTAGTCAACAACGCGCTTGTGCCGTTAATTACTAATGAATAAATCACCGGGGAAAGTCCCCACATTGCATACTGTCCCCAAAAAATATAACCAGCAACAAAATGCCAGAAAAAACGCGCAAATGTACCAACTAAACAGGCACTAACAATGGCCACCCGAGCTTGTCCATCATTTTTTCTATCAAGAGCTCGATGTAACCTAGCAGCAAAAAGACCGGCAAGACCAGCAAATGGGTAAGCTACAATGTATTCAATCAAAACTTGTGCGATACTTAAATAAACAACTTGTCCTAATGGAAAATGTAAGAATCCCCAAATAATTCCCGCAAATAACGCAGGCTTGGTCCCACGACGTAATGCATATACAATCATAGGAATTTGCCCTAAAGATACAGTAAAAGTTGTCCCCATCCCAGTAGGCAAAAAGGATAACAAAATACTTAAAGCTGCAATAATAGTGCCTTCCACCCAAACATTTATGTTTGAACGCATAGCAAAAAACTCCTCCTTTTAGAATCTTTTCAATTCACAAAGGAGAAGCTTATTTACTTCAACTCGTCACAATTCCTACGTTCGAATGATCGAAACAGGTACGAAGGGTTTAGAGAGTATACTCAATCTCAGTCCATATGGACTCCCCTTTGTGATCAGATTCTATTTAATTATTTACAAACTTAGCATAACATATTTTCACCAAAAAAACACCGCTAACATTTTTTCATACCAAAATTCTTTTACACAATGAAATAAATTTAATTTAGTTTTTCTCTTTTTTAACAAATCTCCCCGTCTTCACTAAACAATTTATAGCAAAAACGGTTAATTCAATGTTACTTTTTTATAAATAACCCGTATTTATAAAAAAAGAAGTTGGAACAAAAGCAAAATAAGACTTTTGTTCCAACTTCTTTTTATCCTTAAAAATCAAGTTTTGATTCAAATAACGGACTAACAGGTTTATTTTCGTGAACGCGTTTAATTGCTTCAGCAATTAAATCACAAACACTAATTTCTTCAAGTTTATCAATTTTACTTTCTTCTGGTAAATTGATAGAATCTGTTACTACTAAATGCTCTATTGCCGAATCAGAGATCCGCTGCAAAGCTGGCCCCGAAAGTACGGGATGCGTGCAAGAAGCATAAACGCTAACTGCTCCAGCCTCTTTTAGGGCATTTGCCGCAAGCGTAATCGTACCTGCTGTATCAATCATATCATCAATGATTACACAAGTTTTCCCTTCAACATCTCCAATGATATTCATAACCTCCGCTACATTTGCACGAGGACGACGCTTATCAATAATGGCAATAGATGCTTTTAGAAACTCAGCTAACTTACGTGCTCGTGATACACCTCCATGGTCTGGCGATACAACTACAACATCATCGCCTTTGATGTCATGCTCAATAAAATAGTTAGCAATTAATGGAGCACCCATCAAATGATCGACTGGGATATCGAAAAAGCCTTGGATTTGAGCAGCATGCAAATCTAGTGTCACTAAGCGACTAGCTCCAGCCTTTTCAATCATATTTGCCACAAGTTTAGCAGTAATTGGCTCACGCGCACGCGCTTTACGATCTTGACGTGCATAACCATAATATGGCATCACTACATTAATCGTTTTTGCACTCGCTCGTTTTAAAGCATCAATCATAATCAAAAGTTCCACCAAATTGTCATTCACTGGACTGCTAGTCGATTGGACAACATAGACATGCGCTCCTCGAATACTTTCTTCGATGTTCACTTTGATTTCGCCATCGCTAAATTGTTGTACTGTACATTTCCCTAATTCTACACCCACAGCTGAAGCAATTTTTTCTGCTAGCGGGCGATTTGAATTTAGCGCAAAAATCTTTAATCTTGGATCAAAATAATGATTGGACATGAGGACCTCCACTTTCTATACATTCCAACGAACCACTCGTCTTAAATATACTCACTTACGTTGTAATTATAATGTTTATAGACAGTTAAAACAAGGTATTGGCTAAATATTCTTATACAAGAAAACAAAAATAAGTCAAAAATATCCGAACAATATTGAATGAGATTGGCTCATTGGAACGAGTCATCGTAAAAACAACCTCTCTATAGTTCGGATACTTTGTCACCAAAAATTTAGGCCTTAATTCCTTTATATTATTGTAAAAAAGGTAACCTTTTTGCGTAACCTTCTTTATTAACCTGACGAGCGCGAGCAATTGCCATGTCATTTTCGTAAACATCATCTGTGATCGTTGAACCTGCGGCTAAACAAGAATTACTAGCTATATTTACTGGTCCTACCAAATTAACTCCCGAACCGATAAAACTATAATCGCCTACTGTTGTATGATGCTTATTTTTCCCATCATAATTGACAAACACAGTCCCACAGCCAACGTTAATTTCTTTGCCTAAAGTAGCATCACCAACATAAGTCAAATGACCTACTTTTGTCTTCTCACCAATTACAGCATTTTTTATTTCAACAAAATTACCAATATGAACTTTTTGATTAACTTCTGCTTGAGGACGTAAATGTGCATAAGGCCCTACATCTGCCTGGGAATGGACCACACTTTTTTCAATCGTTGAGCTTTTTACAGTCACTTGATCTTCAATGACGCTATCTGTAATTTGAGAATTCTGAGTGATAGCACAGTTCTCACCAATCGTTGTTTTTCCTTTCAACGCAACGCCAGGTTCAATAAGTGTTTCAGCTCCAATTTTTACACCTTCATCGATATAAGTTGTCTTAGGGTCAATAAATGAAACACCGTTACGCATATGTTGTTGATTGATCCGCTTACGCATGATTTCATTTGCTTGAGCTAATGCCATTCGATCGTTTACCCCAATAGATTCTTCAAAATCATCTGTTTGATAAGCAGCAACAATTTGCTCATTCTCTTTTAAAATTTCGATAATATCTGTTAAATAGTACTCCCCTTGAGCATTATCTGTCGTAAGCTTCTCTAGTGTTTCGAATAAAAGTTCATTATCAAAACAGTAAGTACCTGTGTTGATTTCTTTGACACGTGCTTCTTCAGGCGTTGCATCTTTTTGTTCGACAATTTTATCGACAATACCTACGTGGTCGCGTAAGATACGGCCATACCCATTGGGATCATCTGCTTGAGCCGTCAAAATTGTAGCTGAAGCACCCTTTGCTTGATGGTATTCAAATAATTGATCCAAAGTTTCACTTGTCAAAAGCGGTGTATCGCCACTAATAACAAGCGTCGTTCCCTTTTTTTCCTTTAAGAAGTCAGCGGCCTGCATGACTGCATGCCCTGTACCTAATTGTTCAGCTTGGAGCGCATATTCACTCCGTGTGCCAAGTTGGGCTTTGACTTCATCTGCTCCATGACCAACCACGGTAATAACATCTTTGGGGTTAACTTCTTCTACACGATTCATGATATGTTCGACCATTGGTTTACCGCAAACTGGGTGTAGTACTTTGTATAGTTTTGATTTCATTCGTGTACCTTTACCAGCTGCTAAAATAATTGCGTAACGTTCATCCACCTGTCTCACTCCATTTTTATTTTTGCTTGTTTAAGTGTAGCCCACTTGTTTCTACTTTTCAACCAGTGGAACAAAATTGCAGGTAGACCAATTTTTTATTTACTAAAAAAACGCACAATTTCTTCATGAGCTGTCTCCACTGAATCAGAAGCATGAATCAAATTTCTTGTTTTATCTACTCCAAAATCTCCTCGCAAAGTCCCCATTTCTGCTTCCATAGGGTCAGTAACTCCCACAATTTTTCTAGTGCGCGTAACTGCGCTTGTTCCTTCAATGACC
The DNA here is from genome assembly GCF_000423785.1 of Tetragenococcus muriaticus DSM 15685. Taxonomy (GTDB): domain Bacteria; phylum Bacillota; class Bacilli; order Lactobacillales; family Enterococcaceae; genus Tetragenococcus; species Tetragenococcus muriaticus. The sequence goes on from NZ_AUIQ01000002.1 coordinate 58,671, forward strand.
ATTAGTAATACGGGTCCTTCCATCATATAACTCATAAGCGTCGGAAAAAACGATTTATTAGCCAAATGAGAATAATGCTCACGTAGCTGGGCTTGGGATAATTCTTCTTTTTTGATTTGAGAGATTTGTAATTGCTTCTCTTCAAAACGTTGGATAATTCGCCCCACTAAGGAGCGCAATAAGCCATCAGGTTTTATAATTACTAAAGTCTGTTCAGTCATGATAATTCTCTCCTTGTATGATAACCATTTTACTAGTTTGCTTTTTTCCTAGTATTTTCTTCGTCAAAATAATTGCCAGGAACTACTTGTATTGTCTTTGTTTGTGTATCAACATCTTTTACGTATAATAGCGAATCATAATTAGTAACGGCTCGTTTTCCTTTGAAGTTTGCCTCAGCAAAAACGCAAACACCCACTAATTCAGCATCAAATTCCTCAATAAGTCCTTGCATACCATTGATCGTTCCGCCACCTTTCATAAAATCATCAACGACCAATACACGAGAACCCCGAGCTAAACTGCGCTTAGATAACTCCATTTTTTCTATTCTTTCTGAAGAACCGGAAGCATAATTCACACTAACCGTTGAACCCTCAGTAATTTTTGAGTCTCTACGTACAATAACAAAAGGAGCATTCAAATAATAAGAAACGGCTTGTGCAATGGGAACCCCTTTGGTCGCAACTGTCATGACAGCGTCAACTTTTTCTCCAATATATTTCGAGGCAATAATTCGTCCAACTTGTCGTAATAGTTGCGGTTGCCCTAATAAATCGGTTAAATAAACGTAACCACCTGGCAATAAGCGATCTTGTTCAGATAAACGTTCAGCTAACGCATCGATGTACTCTTTGGCTTCCTTTCTTTCAATTACTGGCATAAAGACCACTCCGCCAGAGGCTCCTGGAATAGTATCTAAAACGCCAATCCCTCTTTCTTTAAACGTTTTTTTGGTAATAGCTAAATCTTCACTAATGGAAGATTTTGCTGATTCATAACGTTTAGAAAAAAATGTCAGCGGAATTAGCTCATGTGGATGTTCCAATAAATAATGCGTCATATCGATTAACCGTTCACTACGTCGGATTTTCACTCCATTCAACTCCCTTTTCAATTTAATCGTTTCAATTATAAAGGTTTTTCCTGTTTTTAGCGAGTGTTTTCTTCTTTTTTCTAAAAATTGTTCGTTATTTATCTAAATTTATAAAAAGATAGCAGAGAATTTTCGTTCTCTGCTATCTTTGTTCTTGTTTTCGTTGTCCACGTTGTAGTAAAGAATAAAACCTTTTTAATAGGCTTATAATTAAAAATAAAGCAATAAAGACTAAAGTAATCGTAGCACCTGGGGGAGTATCGATGTAAAAAGAACTAGTTAACCCGCTTAACATCCCTATAAGCCCAATAAACACACTAATTAAAATCACCGCATTAAAGCTTTTTCCCATTCGCATACTAATCGCTGCTGGTAAAACCATAATAGCCGAAATCAACAAAGCACCAGCAATTGGAATCATGATAGCAATCGCCACGCCTGTCAGCACATTAAATAACATAGACATCCAATGAACAGGTAACCCTTCTACGTGAGCCGACTCTTCATCAAAGGTTAAAACATACATCGGGCGTCTAAATAAAAGGAAAAGGAAAGTGATTAAAACAAATAATATCCCTAAAAAAACTACTTGTGGTTGAGTAATCGTTACGATTGAGCCAAATAAATAAGATTGAATACTCACCGAAGAATTTCCACCTGTAATGTTCATTAATACGAGGGCAACCGCAAGACCGCCTGCCATTAAAATAGCAATAGAAACTTCGGAATACCCACTATAGATCATTCGCAAGTATTCCAATAAAATAGCCGCAACAACGACCACTACCATTGTCGTAAAAGTAGGATTCAAATTCAGAAAAAATCCTAAAGCTACTCCGGCAAGAGATACATGTGATAGCGTATCCGCCATAAGAGATTGTCGACGTATAACTAAAAAAACACCAAGCATAGGAGCAATTCCAGCAATAAAAAGTGCAGCTAAGAAAGCTCTTCTCATGAACTCATATGAAAGCAACGCCATTGGGTTCCCTCCTTTCGCACCAAGTGAATCTGACGGTCAGCATACGCTCTAATATCTTCGTGGTCATGTGTAATCATAAGTACTCCCTTATCGTGCTCATGAGCACTATGTCGCAATAAACGATAAAAATCCCCTCGGGATTGTTCATCCATTCCGTTAGTAGGCTCATCCAAAATAAAAAGATCTGGATCAGTAGCAAAAACACGGGCCAAACTAATGCGTTGCTTTTGTCCTCCAGATAACTCACCAATGCGTCGATCTCTCATCTCCCACATACCGACGGCTTCTAACGCTTTTTGTACATGATCTTTATCTAATGCAGTCAATCGCTTAAACCAACGTCCTTTAGGATAACGACCTGAACTTACCAATTCATACACCGTACTAGGAAAACCTGCATTAAACGAAGCAACGAATTGAGGAATATAGCCAATACTTAACTTTCCCCCTTCACTATTTTTAGACGAAATATAAATGCTACCTGATTCGGGGGTTAATAATCCTAAAGTTGCTTTAACTAACGTTGATTTAGCTGCCCCATTTTCGCCTGTCAACGTAACAAATTCGCCATTACTCACATGATAACTGACGTCTTCTAAAACAGGCTCTTCGTCATAAGAAAAGGACAAGTTTTCTACTTCGATATAGCGCATATATTTCCTCCTTATACTTGGTAACAACAATGAAAATGATTTTTTTGTAAAAAAGTATCTATAACATGCAAAATACACTTTTAACAAAACGTACTCATTACGATTTGCAAACAAAAATTAATATAGCAAAGTCCGTCTCTTTCGTCAAGTAAAAATCAAAAAAATATCCTTAATATTGTGTTATAAAAAGAAGCTGGGACATAAATAAAGACAAGACAAAAATACCCGAACGATATTTGATAAGATTTTCTAATTGTCGTGAATTTGCGACGAGGACCTGCTGGACCGCAGGAGCAATCTCTCTTATAGTTCGGATATTTTATTATTAAGGAGACTTTTGTCCCAGCCTTTTATTTAACTTAATGACCTTACCATATATACTTCATCACAAAAACCTTTAACTCCATTTACAATACGCTTAGCACGGCTTTGTTTTTTGCATAAGGCAAATACAGTAGGACCACTACCGCTCATCAAAGCAACATCAGCGCCATATCTCATCATACGTGATTTAATTTGTTGCACAATCGGGTATTTAGCAATGGTCACGTCCTCTAAACTATTGCCCATGTAAGCCAGCATTCCTTGATAATCTTGATTTAAGATTCTTGCCATTAAATTTTTCATATCTGGATGAGTTATCTGTGACGTATCAACTTGTTGAAAGATCTTTCTTGTCGAAACGCTCATCTTGGGTTTAACTAAAATCACCCAACAAGCTGGCAAAGGCTGCAATGTTTTAACAATTTCACCCTTTCCCGTAATAAAAGAAGTAGTACCATACAAACAATACGGAACATCTGTGCCAATATACATCCCAATATCAATCATTTCTTCCATGGAAAGGTTTAGCTTCCATAGACGATTTAAACCACGTAAAGCTGCAGCACAATCGGTACTACCTCCACCAAGACCTGCAGCTACTGGGATATTTTTTTTAATAGTAATTTTGATACCTTCAGAAATTCCGTAACGCTTCTTTATAATAGAAGCAGCTTGATAAACATTATTATGATGATCAAGTGGCAAAAAAGCTTTGTTAGTTTCGATAATAATTTTATTTTCAGACAAACGCTCAAAACTTAGATGATCAGCCAGATCAACACTTGACATGACCATCTCCAATTCATGATAGCCGTCTTCTCTTTTATACAACACATCTAAACCTAAATTGATTTTTGCCGGTGCTTTTTCAATAATTTCCATGTTTTCCACCCACTCAAATAGTCACGTTGTATTTTATCATAGCAATTTTTCCTTGCATAGGTACAAATCACGGTCTTAAAAGAAAGGTAATAAGTGAATACAGATCACACTTAAAAGACAAAAATATCCAAACTATAGAAACATTTGCGGTTTTTTCAACCTAGCAAAAAGTTGTTGTAAATAAACAGCAAATCGCAAGTCCCATAAACTATAGTTCGGATATTTGTTATTTAAGTATTATGACAAACTTTTATATAAATAGACTTTTTCCTTATGAAAAGACTTCTACGCTCCCGATTTCTTCTTGAGCGGAAACTTCTTTTTGATCTTTCATCGAAAGTGAACCAATTTGATCTCCATTGGTAAATATAGTTAAAATATCTGTTTGTTTCCCAGCGTTTTCAACGACCTTTCGATCCATTAAAGCTAACTGAGTATCAGCTGTAACTTTATCGTTTTCTTGGACATTAACGGTAAAGGGTTCTCCCTTTAATTCTACAGTGTCTAAGCCCATATGAACAAGTACCTCGGCACCAGCAGGCGTTAGAATTCCGATAGCATGATTTGTCTCAAACACGCTTGAAATCTTCCCTTCCACTGGCGCATAAATTTTATCGCTTTTTGGTTTTACCGCATAGCCCTCTCCCATCATTTTTTGTGAGAAGACAGGATCATCTACTGCGGTAATCTCAAGGAGTTGGCCAGAAACAGGCGCAAAAAGTTTTTCTGTAGTTCCTTGCGTTATTGATGAAACAGTCGCCGTCCCTTCTTCTGTCGAAGAAAGATCGATATCACCTGAAGCCGCGACGTCAGCTGCAATGGCTGGTGCAGGCTCTTCACGGTCTTCTTTATTGAAAATTCCACGTTTCCTAAAAACAATAGTTAACGCAAACGAAATAACAATCGCAAGAACCATGGAAATTGCAAACGCTAAGTAACCTCCGCCAATCTGGCTGTTAATGACCAAAATCCCAGGTAATCCTCCAACACCGATAGAATTGGCCCGTACATCCATAAAATTGTTAAATAAACCAGCAAAACCTGATCCAATCATCGCAGCCACGAAAGGATAAATGAACTTTAAATTAATACCAAACATTGCTGGTTCGGTAACACCTAGGTAACATGAAATCATCGCTGGGATTGAAACCTGTTCTTCTTTTTTGTCTCCACGATGCAAGTAAATAACGGCTAATACAGCTGAACCTTGTGCAATATTAGATAAAGCAATCATAGGCCATAAACTCGTCGTGTGACTCGTTACTTCAGAAGCAATCAATTGTAAGTCAATGGCATTTGACATATGATGCAAACCGGTAATAACCAAAGGGGAATAAAGTAAACCAAAAGCAAAGCTGAATAACCAACTAAGCGAAGAGGTTAATCCAGAAAATATGACATTTGATATAATATCTCCTAACCACCAGCCAAAAGGTCCTAAAACCACATGAGCTGCAATAATAGTCGGCAATAAAGCAAATAAGGGAACAAAAATCATCGAAACAGCTTCAGGAATATACTTACGGAAAAAGATTTCCAGATAAGCTAGTAAAAAGCCTGCCAGCATAGCAGGAATAACTTGCCCTTGGTAACCAATCATATCAACTTGGGCAAAACCAAAGTCCCAATTTGGAATGTCTGCAGCTGCTGTTGATGCTACTTCGTTGGCATCGAGCAACTGTGGGGAAACCAAGGTAATACCTAGGACAATACCTAGGATTTGCGTAGTCCCCATTTTACGGGTCACACTCCAAGTAATCCCTACGGGTAAGAATTGAAAAATAGCTTCACCTGGTAACCATAAAAAATCATTGATTGCTGCCCAAAATGTAGAACGATCAACAATCGTAGCTCCACCAAAGTCAACGCCTTCTAAAATATTTCGAAAGCCTAAAATAAGCCCCCCGACAATAATGGCTGGAATAATAGGGGCAAAAATTTCAGCTAAAGCACCCACAGCTCTTTGTAATGGGTTCTGTTTCTTCTGCGCTACAGATTTTATGTCTTCTTGAGAAGTCCCTTCTACCCCTGCAATCTCTTTAAATTCATTATAAAAAGTAGCGACATCATTTCCTATAATCACTTGAAACTGACCAGCATTTGTGAACATTCCTTTTACACTCGGAATTTCGTCGATTGCTTCTTGATCAGCTTTATCCGGATCATTCAAAACAAAACGCATACGAGTAGCACAGTGAGTAACTGCATTGATATTTTCTTTGCCACCAATGTCTTTTAATAGCTGTTCAGCATCTTTTTGATACTTTGGCATAAATGTGACCTCCTCATAAAATTTGTATATACATGTTTGTTTATGTGTTAATCATACCTCGAGTTCATTCACATTGCAAACGTTTTATATATTTTATTTTACAAAAGTGTTTTACCATAAGTAAATAGTTTAGTTAACACATGCTATCTGCTATTAAAAATTATCAATGACATTTATTGTAAAAGCTTTCATTTTCCGTTATAATCAAAGTGCATGTATAGACAAGTTAGGAGGGGAATTATGGGTTACATTCATGTAAAAACAGGAGAAATTTGGAAAGTCAATTGGTTGGATGGCACGACAGAATCTTTAACCGAGTCTTTAGCTAACCGTATTCTTTATTTAAAAGAAAAAATAAACAAGAATCAAACAATTGAGGGAGGAACAGTTGATCAAGAAATAATTTTTGAACAAGATGGACAAACTTTTGAATTAGCTCAATACTTAACCGAAGAGACCAATCGTCCTTTTGTTTGTGGTCAACCAGAAGACTTTGAAACCAAAGCAGCTCAAATCCCTTGGAATGTAGTTTATTATGGCTATAACCCAGGTAAAAATGAGTATGCTAAAGAAACGTTACTAACCGTTGGTAACGGTTTTATAGGGCTACGAGGTACAACATCAGAGATGGAAATTAGCGATGCCAATTACCCGGCACTTTATTTAGCGGGGCTTTATAATAACGTTGGGTCCCAAGTGGCTGATAAAACCATTTATAATGAAGACTTTGTTAATGCGCCAAACCTACAAAAGATGTATTTAATTATCGATGGCAAACGTATTGACATTGAACATAATCAAATATTATATATGAAACGTCAACTTCATTTAAAAACGGGGTTGTTCACTGCTTGGACTACCTTAAGATTAGCCGATGGAAAAGAAATTGCTATTCAAGCAGAAAAAATTGTTAGCATGAAAGATATACAACAATATGCGATTCGTTATACATTTACCCCACTCAACTTTGACAGCGAGATCACCTTCATATCAGAAGCAGATGGCGAGGTTTATAATTACAATGTAGAACGTTATCGAAGTTTAACGAAAAAACACTTACAAGTGACTAACGTACAAACAGAAAAAGATGTGATGGCTCTTGAATCCAAAACAACTCACTCTGATATTACCGTTTCCCAACAGGCAAAATTACGAAAAGATCAACATTCATTAACCAATTTAATTACTGAACAACAAAATAATAAAATTATTCAAAAAGTTCAGGTAAATGCAAAAAAACAAACCACTTATACTTTCGAAAAAACAGTCTTTGTACGCCAATCCAAACAAGGAGAAGCTTTACCTAAAACCGACCTCCAAATGTTAACATTTCCAACATTTGAAGAATGTCTACAGCATTCGAGCAAATACTGGTCTAGATTATGGCAAAAAGCGGGCATAAACATCACGGGTGATATCATGTCCCAAAAATTATTGAATTTACATACTTACCATTTGCTAGTCTCTGCTTCACCTAGGGGAAATCAAGGATTAGATGCTTCTGTAACTGCCCGAGGACTTCATGGAGAGGCTTATCGTGGTCATATTTTTTGGGACGAATTATTTATTTTTCCGTTTTATATCCTTCATTTCCCTGAAATAGTAAAACCATTATTGTTGTATCGTTATAATCGTTTAGAAATGGCTAAAAAAGAAGCCAAAGATGCAGGTTATCAAGGCGCAATGTTTCCTTGGCAATCTAGTTTAGATGGTTCTGAACAGTCACAAGAATTGCACTTAAATCCAATAAGCCAAACATGGAAGAAAGATAACAGTCGCTTACAACGCCATATTTCCTTAGCAATTGCTTATAATATATGGTTATATTGGCATACCACACAAGATAAATCTTTTATGAACAATTACGGTTTAGAAATGCTTTTAGAAATCGCCCATTTCTGGGAAAGTGCGGCCGTATATAATCCTACAAGCAAACGATATGAAATCAATCATGTGATGGGACCTGACGAATTCCATGAAAGCTACCCTGAAGCTGAAAGAAGTGGTTTAAAAAATAATGCGTATACAAACATGATGGTTGTATGGTTATTCGAAGAAATAGAACGTATCAGAAATGAATTCTCACAAACAGATTTTTCACGCGTTCAAGAAAAGACTGCTGTCAAAGATCAGATCCTTGATAAAATGAAAGAGATCAAACACCAATTAACTTTAGAAATTAATGAAGAAGGAATTATTGCTCAATTTGAGGGCTATTTTGACTTGAAAGATTTAGATTGGCAATATTATAAGGAAAAATACGACAATATTTACCGAATGGATCGTATTCTTAATGCAGAGGGGAAATCGGCGGATGATTATAAAGTAGCTAAACAAGCAGATAGTTTGATGATGTTTTACAATTTTTCTAAAGAACAAGTAACAAACATTCTAGAAAATTTACATTATCAAATGCCTAAAGATTATGTACAAAAAAACCTTAATTACTATTTAGCAAGAACCTCACATGGTTCAACTTTATCCCGCGTTGTTCATGCACAGTTAGCTGCAATGGTTGGCGACCAAAAGTTATCATGGGATCTTTATCAAGAAGCTTTGTATTCTGACTATCGTGACATCCAAGGAGGAACCACTGCTGAAGGGATACATGCAGGAGTCATGGCTGCAACATTGTATATCCCATTAACTACATTTGCTGGCTTAGATATTCGTGAAGACACTGTCCATTTTTTGCCTAATTTGCCACAAGCTTGGAAAAGCCTCCAATTTTCTGTAACCATTCGAGGCATTGATTATTCTGTAACTGTTTCACATGAAACAATCACAATTACTGCTACACGAAAGGCTTATATCAAAGTTAACCATAATGACGTTCAATTAAACGCGAATGAAGCAAAGACAATAGCTTACAAGGAGGACTCTCAATGAAAAAGGGATTTATATTTGATCTCGATGGCGTAATCACTGATACTGCCAACTTACACTATATTGCGTGGAAAGATCTAGCAACTATGATGGATATCGAGATTGACCTAGCTTTTAATGAAAGGCTTAAAGGGATTAGCCGAATGGATTCTTTAGAAAGAATTTTAGTATACGGGGGAAAAGAAAATGATTTTTCTTTAGCACAAAAAGAAACCCTCGCAGAAGAAAAAAATAAACATTATGTAGAATTATTACAAGATTTAACGCCAAAAGATCTACTACCAGGGGTGACAGAATTTTTAAGCGCCGCTAGAGACTATCAAATACCTTGTGTAGTGGCTTCAGCTTCTAAAAATGCTCCCTTTATTTTACAAAAATTAGAAGTATTTAATATGTTTGACGCAATAGTGGGCCCCTCTACCTTAAAAAAAGGAAAGCCAGATCCAGAAATTTTTATCCGTGCTGCTGAAGCTATTAATCTTTCTCCTAAAGAAGCAGTGGGATTTGAGGATGCGAGAGCTGGAATTGAAGGTATAAAAGCCTGTGGTATGTTTGCAGTTGGGGTCGAAACGACAGAATCTTTAGAGCAAGCTGACTTACGTATAAAAAAATTAAATGAACTTTCAGTAGGTGATTTATTACAGAAATAGTAAGTCGTTCCCCTTCTTACTACTTTTGTCATAAAAAATGGAAAGGAGGCAATAACTCGTTGAATAAATTCAAAGAAATATTTCAGGATTTAGAACAAAAAATATTATCCGAAGAATACCCACCCCATTCTTTGCTTCCCAGTGAAAATCAACTGATCAAAGTATATGACGTTTCAAGAGAAACTGTTCGCAAAGCACTAAATCTTTTACGAAATGCTGGTTACATTCAAAAAAAACAAGGAAAGGGCTCCATTGTATTAAACATTAATCGCCTAAATTTTCCAATTTCCGGTTTAACCAGTTTTAAAGAACTACAAACGACCGAACATATTTCTAGCGAAACAACGGTAGTTGAATTGCGCAAAATTGCTGTTTCTACAAAATTACATGAACTGACCGGTTGGCCAGTAGCTAAAGAAGCATGGAAGTTAGTTCGGCAACGTAAAATAAATGACGAAGTTATTATTTTGGACAAGGACTATCTTCTTGCCGATATTGTCCCTTGCTTGCCTAAAGATAAAGCGCAAGATTCGATTTATGAGTATTTTGAAAACGAACTAAATTTGAAAATTGCTTATGCTCAAAAAGAAATATCTGCTGCTCCTGTAAATAAAGAACTACGCAATTTAATGGATCTACACTTAGAAGATCAGCATGTAGTTACTGTCAAGAGTTTAGTTTATCTAGAAGATACCCGCTGTTTTGAATACACAGAATCGATTCATCGCTTAGATAAATTCCGCTTTGTGGATTTTGCAAGAAGAAGAAAAGCTTAAAAAAACAAAGGAACAATCCATAAACAGATTGTTCCTTTGTTTTTTATTTGTCTTACTTCGCATATTCTGTCGCTCGTGTTTCCCTTATAACAGTAATTTTAATATTTCCTGGATAATTTAATTCTTTTTCAATTTTCTTCCGAATATCTCGAACTAAACGAATCGCATCCATATCTGAAATTTCTTCAGGTTTAACCATTACTCGTATTTCACGTCCTGCTTGTACAGCAAAACTATAAGAAACCCCTTCAAAACCATTGGAAATATTTTCTAAGTTTTCTAATCGACGAATATAATTTTCTAATGATTCGCTTCGTGCGCCTGGTCTAGCTGCAGAAAGCGCATCCGCAGCAGCAACTAAAACAGACGTAACCGAAGTAGCTTCCGTGTCCCCATGATGAGAGGCAATGGCATTAACCACAACAGAATCTTCCCCATACTTAGCAGCTAGTTCAGCTCCAATTTGTACATGAGAGCCTTCTACTTCGTGATCTATTGCCTTTCCTATATCATGCAAAAGACCAGCACGTTTGGCTAATTGGGCATCTTCACCTACTTCAGCAGCTAATACTCCTGTTAGCTTGGCTACTTCAATAGAATGTTGCAAGACATTTTGTCCATAACTCGTTCGAAAATGCATTCGTCCTAATGTTTTAAGCAAATCTGGATGTATGCTATGTACCCCAATATCAAATACTGCTTGTTCTCCATATTCGCGAATACGTCCATCCATTTCTTTGCGAGCTTTTTCAACCATTTCTTCTATACGAGCCGGGTGGATACGTCCATCTTGAATTAATTTCTCTAACGCCATACGTGCTGTTTCACGCCGTATTGGATCAAAACCGGACAATACTACCGCTTCTGGCGTATCATCGATAATCAAATCAATCCCTGTTAATGTTTCAAGAGTACGGATATTACGTCCTTCACGGCCGATAATTCGCCCTTTCATCTCATCATTTGGCAAAGTAACTACAGAAGCCGTCGTTTCAGAAACTTGATCAGCAGCACTACTTTGGATAGCCAATGATAATATATTTTTCGCTTTACGATCGGCTTCATCTTTAGCTCGTTGCTCTGATTCTTTTACCATGACCGTTAACTCATGATCCAACTCTTCTTCGGTTGATTTCATGATCATTTCTTTTGCATCTTCTTTTGACAACGCAGCGATTCTTTCTAATTCACTTTGTTGTTTTTGGATAGTTGCTTCAACCTCTTGTTCTCGCTCGTCAATTAATTGTTGTTTTTCATTGACGTTATTTTCTTTATCCGTCAATGATTGTTCACGTTTCTCCAAAGAATCATCTTTTCGATCAAGTAATTGTTCTCTTTGCAGTAAGCGATTTTCTTGCGATTTTAATTCACGTCTATTTTCTTTCAACTCACTTTCAATTTCTGACCGGTATTGCTGATTTTCTTCCTTAGCTTCTAACAACGTTTCTTTTTTCAGAGTTTCTGCTTCTTTTCTGGCATCAGATAAAATGCTTTCCGCGCTTTGCTTAGCACCTTCTATCTCTTTTTGATGACGATATTTTGTGAAAAAAACTCCGCATAAAAGTCCGACAATTAAACCGATGATAGCGAGGAGAATGTTAAGCCCCATTGGTAAATCACCCCCATACTATCTTTTTTGTTTTGTATTTTGTAGTTTTTTGATAAACAATAGTTCTAATAAATTACCAATATGCCTACTTGCATAATGTGTGTAGTTCACACAATTTTATTCTAATGTTTGTGGGAAAGAGTGTCAACTTAAAAAGTAAAAGGTGTTGACTAAGTCATAGGTGAAATTATTTATTTTTTCATAAAAAAACACTTTTTGTGATAACGTTGTATCACAAAAAGTGTTTTATATCTATTTTTACGATTTTTCTTCTAATGGTAGTTCTTCCTGTTCTTCTTGTTCCTCTCCTGTATCAGAGTCATAACTCTCGTCTTCTTCTCCAATACCATAAGCACTTCGAACAAGTTCTGATATTTCAGCAACCATTTCAGGGCGCTCTTTCATATATTTTTTCGCATTTTCTCGCCCTTGACCAATTTTATCCTCTTTATAAGAATACCAAGCGCCACTTTTTTCAATAATATCTTTTTCTACAGCCATATCCAATAGTTCGCCAACTTGTGAAATACCTTCACCATACATGATATCCACTTCTGCTCTTTTGAAAGGAGGAGCAACTTTGTTTTTTACCACTTTAAGTTTAGTACGATTTCCAATAATATCTGTTCCAGATTTTAATTGTTCCGCACGTCGAACCTCTAACCGAACTGTAGAATAAAATTTTAATGCGCGACCCCCAGGTGTCGTTTCCGGACTTCCAAACATAACGCCAACTTTTTCACGAATTTGATTAATAAAAAACGCAATGGTCTTTGTTTTGTTAATCGAACCGGATAATTTACGTAAAGCTTGAGACATCAAACGAGCTTGTAATCCGACATGAGTGTCTCCCATTTCGCCATCTATTTCTGCTCTTGGAACTAATGCCGCTACAGAATCGACAACAACAATATCGATAGCACCACTTGAAACTAAGGCATCAGCAATCTCTAAACCTTGTTCACCAGTATCAGGCTGTGATAATAATAACTCATCAATATTAACGCCTAAATTTTCGGCATATTGCGGATCCAACGCATTTTCTGCGTCAATAAAAGCAGCTGTTCCTCCTTGTTTTTGTACTTCAGCCACAGCGTGAAGAGCAACGGTCGTTTTCCCAGAACTTTCAGGACCATATACTTCAACAATTCGTCCTCTAGGGTAGCCACCGACACCTAATGCTACATCTAATGCCAGAGAACCACTAGGAATAGTTGAAATTTGTTGATCTGCTTTTTCACCTAATTTCATAATCGAACCTTTGCCAAAATTCTTTTCTATTTTTTTTAATGCAGTATCTAGTGCTGCTTTACGGTCATCTGCCAATTAAGATAAACCTCCTTATATTGTTAGAAACTTCTTGTTTACTCAACTCATCGTATACCCATCATAGTCTTTTTTTTGAAAAAAAGCAAGGAAAAAGCGAACAAATATTCGCATTTATTTTATTAACTTTCTTCGTAATAAATCTAGCCCCGCCATTACTGCACTATTACGTACATAGTTTCGATCACGCGTGAAATGATACAAGTAGCTTTCTACATGATGTTTAGTTGCTATTGCAATCCAAACTGTGCCCGCTTTTTTTCCTTCTAAAGAATCAGGGCCGGCAACCCCTGTAAAAGAAAGGCCAAAATCACTTCCAGCAAGTTGTTGAGCTTGTAATGCCATTGCTTCTGCACATTCTTTGCTAACTGTTCCATATTTCTTTAGAAGAGTAGCATCGATTCCAAGAAATTGAACTTTCGTTTCTTCTGAATATGTCACAAACCCTCCAGGATAAACAGAAGAAGCATCAGGAATGCTTCCTAAAAGCGCTTGAAAACCACCTGCTGTTAAACTTTCTGCTGCACTTACTGTTTGTTGGTTCTCTTTTAGTAAATCTACCACTACATTCGCTAACGAGTTATTTTCTCCGTAACCATAGAAAAAATCGCCCACTCGAGTAAGTATTTCTTTTTCTAAGTAGTCAAGTTTTTGTTTTCCTTCAACCTCGTCTAATGTATTTACAGTTAAACGCAAGGTAACTTCGCTAGGTTTTGCATATGAGGCAAGTGTTGGGTTTGTCTGTTGTTTGATTAAATCAGCTAACTTAGTGACAAGTTCTGATTCCCCAATACCATAAAAGCGTAAAACCCGCGAAATCAGCTGTTCATCTTGTTGAAAGTGGTGTTTCAGTAAAGGAATCGCCTCATTAAAAAACATCGGTTTCAACTCATTAGGAGGACCCGGCAACAATAGATAGGATGGACCATTTTCAGACTGATGGAAAATACCTACAGCTAAACCTGTACTATTTTGTAAGGATTCGCCATCTTTAAAAACTAATGCTTGTAGACGGTTATTTTCTGTCATTGTACGCTCTCTTTTTTCAAAGAAAGTTAATAAATTTTGGTACCCTTTTTCATCAAAAACTAATTCTTCCTTAACATGCTTGGCAGTCACTTGTTTTGTCAGATCGTCCTCTGTTGGACCTAACCCGCCGCACAAAACAATCAAATCACTTCTTTGATCTGCTAGACTCAGCACTTCTTCCAACCGCTTTGGATTATCCCCCACTACACTTTGATAATAAACTTCCATACCTAAACCTGCTAGTTCTTCTGCTAAAAATGTCGTATTTGTATTATTAATTTGTCCCAATAAAATTTCTGTACCTACTGCTATAATTTCTGCTTTCATTTTCCTCGCTCCTACTAATAAATACGCAAAAAGTCCAATTTTCATTTTAAAATAAATAAATTTTTTCCTCGAATTTTTTCGTTGAAAAAAACGAATGGGCAAACGTTTCGCTAACGACCACCCACTCGTTTTTTAATTACATTGATCCTTTAAATACACCAGCATTTTTAACAAAATAATCGATTCCTGAATATAAAGTGAAAAATAAACAAATATATAATAAAACTTGTCCTATAGGAAAAGAGATGAAGTTAAAAGGCACATTATTAATGTATAAAAAGATAATAGCAAGCATTTGCGTAGTTGTTTTGATTTTTCCTGGCCATGCAGCTGCCATCACACTGCCATTTTGTTCAACAATTAATAAACGTAAGCCCGTAATTGCTAATTCACGACATACGATAATGGCCACGACCCAGCTTGGCGCTTTCCCTAATTCAACTAATAAAATAAAAGCTGTCATAACCAACATTTTGTCCGCTAATGGATCAGCAAACTTACCAAAATTGGTAACCAATTCCTGGTTACGTGCAATTTTTCCATCCAGCCAATCAGTAAAACTTGCCACAGCAAAAATCACAGCTCCTACTAAATTAGTCACAGCTAGCTGGGTATCTCCTACTGATAAAGTTCCCCAATGGATAGGTGCAACCACAATCACCATAAAAATAGGAATCATCAGCATTCTGACAACAGTAAGTTTATTTGGTAAATTCAATTTATAACCCTCATATCACTAATGAATTTAATGATATATTCCTTTCCTTTGTTATTCAAATTCTTTCTCTTAATCTTGATAGGTTACTTCAAAGTTCAAGTCCTTTCGTAACAGTTCATAGTTAGGATCGTCAAAATCAACTTCTTGATCATTTACTGTGACATCCACGTTTGCACTAGCTCCTAAAGTAACAACAAAATTTTCTGTTCCCTCAGGTATTGTTGTATTTTCAGTCTGTCCTGGTTGCAACGTTTCTTGTAAAGTATAATTCCCATTCACAGAAACTCCTACCCAAGCACGATCGTTTTTCCCTGTCACTTCTAATTCTAACGGATCTTCAGCATTTGTCACTTGAATTGTTGCTTGCGATTGAGTAGAATCTTCCATCGAAACTTCCATTTGATCCTCTTCAGAAGAACTTGTTGTCTCAGTTGATTCCGCACTGTCTTGCTCTGAAGACTGGTCTTGGTTTTGTTCCGTGCTCACGGAGTTTTCAACTTGTAGTGAAGAAGTTGTTCGGCTAATCACTGGATCAGAGTTACGATCTTGCCAAGCTGCATAAGCAATAACGCCTACAATCATAAACGCGATAAAACCTAATAAAACAACGGGAAGGTGCTCTCGAGTTGTTTTATTACGAGATTTTTCTTCATGTAAGGCTTTTCTAGAACCTTGAACAGTTTCAGGTTGTGCTCGTCTTGACTCTGAATCTATCCTATCTTTTCCGTCATAAATATCAACAAGAACATCCCCTTTTTCTCCTACAGCTTCGGCGTACTGACGAATAAAAGTGCGTACATAGTAAGCCCCCGGTAAAGCTGCAAAGTTCCCGCTTTCGATCGCTTCCAGGTAACGTTTCTGAATTTTTGTTTTTTGTTGTAGCTCATCAATACTAATGTTTTTATCTAAACGAGCTTGCCGCAGTCTGTCACCAATTATGATTTCATTACCCACGCCTACATCTTCTCCAGTCTTTTTTGATATCAATTTTCTTTAGAATACCATAAAAAAGCTTAATAGAGTAAATAATTACTTTACTTTCAAACAAATTTTAAACTTCTTTTTCCGGTGCCAAATAAAATTTTGCCACAGCTTCTTTTTGTAACAAACGTTTACCTGCATCAAGGCAATCTTGTAATTGAATGGAATCAATGATTTCTGGTAAATCAAATAATGTCAACTCCCCAAAAAGCTCTTGAGTAAATTGATTTGCAATGTATTCTAATGAATTAAGGGATTGAAAGTATCTTCCTAACATTTTCTTTTTTAATCGTGTTAAATTTATCTCATTAACTACTTCCTCATCAGAAAAATTTAAAAGGATACGCTCAATTTCATTGAAGAACGTTTCCGGTTGCTCAGTATCACTAGAAAAATCAGCCATATAAAAGCTGCGATCAAACAAAAATTCGAAATCAAAACTATCATCAATAATTCCTTTTTGGTATAAGTCTAAATAGTTCTTACTGGTATTCCCCAAAAGTAATTGCAATAACAAATTTATAGCTGTACGAAAACGTAGTTGTTCTTTATTTCCTTGTGGTAAATGATCTTCAAAACCTTTGATCCCCAAGATAGCTTTAGGACGGCTAACCGGCATAGTTGCAGAAGAAAAAGAAACGATATCGTCTGTTGTTTCTTCTGGAAAGTACCGATGAATTGTGTGGCTTGGAGAAAAACTTTTAGATGCTTGATTTTCCTTAATCCAAGCCATTGTTTCTTGTGCATTAATATTACCTATAACAAAAAGGATCATATTACTGGGATGATAAAACGTTTGATAACATTGATACAAGTCTTCTGCAGTAATTTTATCAATACTTTCAACTGTACCAGCAATATCAATATGAAGAGGGTGCTTGGGATAAAGATTTTGCAAAAGTCCGAAAAATAGACACCAGTCTGGATCATCTTGATACATTTGTATTTCTTGAGCAATAATTCCCTTTTCTTTTTCCACAGTCTCTGGAGTAAAATAGGGCGTTTGAACAAAATTCAATAATGTCAATAAATTCTCTTGAATATTATCAGTAGCAGAAAATAGATAACTTGTTTTAGTAAAGCTAGTAAAAGCATTGGCTGAGGCCCCTAAACGACCAAACTCTTGAAATGTATCCCCTTCTTTTTTTTCAAACATTTTATGTTCTAAAAAATGAGCAATACCGTCAGGGACTTTTTGCGAAGTTTCATCTTGAACACCAAATTCATTATCAATAGAACCATAATTGGTACTAAATAACCCATATGTTTTATGAAACTCTCTTTTAGGTAAAAGAAATACCGTCAGCCCATTATCAAGAACTTCCGTGTACAGTTCTTCATTAATACTAGAGTAAACTTTTTTATTCATAAGCTTCCTCCTTCTTGTCTAAAGTAAATATTGCTTGCAATTGTAGATCCTCAGCCACTTTTTTTACATCTTCTTTTGTTACCGCCATAATTTTCTCTTCAAATTCTGTTTCATCTTTTACTAATTTAGATAACCGTCGTTCTAAATATGTCATCTCAATCAGGCCCTGGGCACTATCTAACGAAAGTAAAAATTGATTTTTTAACATAACCTTTGTTTGTTGAAGATCATTTTCAGTAAAATGACCTTCTTTTAAATCCTCTAGTTGCTCTTCAATCAATGAAAGGACACGGGATCGATTTTTGCGATCAATACCCGTCTGCACTGTGACAAAACCACGAAACGAATCGAAGGCACTAGAAGCATAATAAGCTAAGCTAGCTTTTTCACGAACATTGGTAAATAGTTTCGAATGAGGAAAACCTCCAAATAAACCATTAAACACCAATAAAGAAAAACGCCGAGGATCATTATAATAGATAGAAGTTCGATAAGCTAAATTTAGTTTTGCTTGAATGACTGGCTCGTATATAGTTTCTGTTTGTACTTCCGATTTTAACTCTTGCTGGTAAAACATTTTCGGTGAAAAAGTATTTCGTGGAGTAAAGGGTAATCTACGAATAGCCCTGCTCACTTTTTCTTCTGCAATATCACCGACAACGAAAATATCAACTTGATCTTGCATGATCATTTCTTGGTAGGTTTGTACTAAATCATAAGCGTCCAGCGATTGTATGTCTTCTTTTGTACCAAAACTAGGAGTTTTTTGATCTTCATCCATAAAATAAAGTTCTTGTAAACGTAAAGCAGCTAAAGTTTGCTTATCTTCTTTCAAACTTTCTAAATAATCAATCATATTTTCTTTTTCTAGTTGAAATGTATCAAAGTCAAAAGCATCTTCTTTTATATTTGGATGAAATAAAATCTCCTGAATAAATTTTATTCCTTCTTCCAAAATACCTTCTTCATTAAGATATTTTTCATTAACTAAGTTCATCATTAAATTTACTTGATGAAGATTTCCTTTTTTTCCTACGTTTAAGCCAAAACTTGCTCCATATAACTCGGCAAGTTTTTCGCTTAGTTTTGTTTGGAAAGGATAATGAAGACTATTGGTTTCTAAAAGGTTGGTTAGTAACGTTCGTTTAGCAGCAGTTTTTTTCTGGTGCTCTGTGGAAAAACGGAAAAATAAACGAATCGTTTTAAATTTTTCTGTTGGAATAACGGTTAAATTTACACCAGGTTGTAAAGATATGGTCATTTTCTATGCTCCTTAAACTCTTACATAAATAAACTATGTTTTTGTTAAAAATTATTATAACATACTCCTCCTTTAGAAAAGAAAAAATCCATTTGCTAAAATGATAAAAACAATTTATTTCAAAAAAATAATTTGTTTCGTTATACTAAAATAAGCAAAAATGGGAGGTGGAAATTTGAAAAGGATCTTTTCCGAATTTAAAGAATTTATTATAGGCGGCGACGTGCTAGATTTGGCTGTAGGTGTCGTTATTGGTAGTGCTTTTACTGCCATTGTTACTCAAGTTGTTGAAGGTTTAATTACACCTTTAGTTGGCTGGTTCGTAGCTGCTATTACAGGAACCAGAGATCTTGAGAGCTCTTTATCTATATTAGACTGGTCGCCAACACCTGGAGTAACCTTTCAATTTGGCGAAATTGTTAGTGCAATGATCACCTTTATACTTACTGGTTTTATTCTATTTATCATTGTTAAAGCGGCCAACAAAGCTAAACGTACACAAGAAGAAGAAGCGGCTGCTCCAGTTGCAGAAGATTACTTAGCAGAAATTCGTGATCTATTGCGTCAAGAGCAAGGATTACCTGTGGAAACAAACGAGGAAACCCAATCAGAAGAAACAAATGAATCTGAGGAACAAACTGACTCTAAAAATACCCAAACATAAAAAAATTAGGAAAAAGTAGTGCTAGCACTACTTTTCCTAATTAAAAAATCGATTTAAAATAAATGGATTGTTCTTTTCAATTAGACGGTATCAAGAAATTCGATTTCTACAGATTTTGTTAATACATCTGAATAGCTATAAGAAACTCGTTCAAATGAATTTTCTTTTGGATCCAAATCCACAACAAAAACTGATGGGTATGTTTCTGCTAAAACGCCATGACGCTGCGTTTGACGCTTTCTTCCTGTTTGAGCCACTAGCATAATCTTACTTCCTATGCGCTCTTCTAATGCTTTTTTAATTGTCGATAGAGTCGTTGGCATCGCATTCACCTCATCCTCTATTATAACATAAAACAAACGAATTTTAAAGTGTACCACAAAAACTAAAAATTTGACAATAGCTTTTGAAGAAAAACAGTAAAAAAATTCAAACACTCGGTGAAACTAACCATTGAGTCATTTTTCTTTTACATCGATCATAAGCACTACGAAGCACAATAGGATCCTGTGATGCTAAGGTGGTTACATCTCCATAAAAGTATCCATAAAAAGCTTTACTTTCCAGTTCTGTGAATAAAGCTTCATTTTCTTCTAATGTCTCTTGCACAATTAATTGTTCTAAAGGATCAACAGTATAAGCTCGTTGCCCAGTTTGTCCTTTCGCTCCTTCTAAAAAAAGATCTTCTCCATATAACACCAAATTTTCTAAAGTTTTTCTTTTATAAGCATACTTCTTACGTACTAGGCTTACAATTTCATTTTCAAAAGCACGTTTAAAAAAAGTCCCTAAGGTAATTTGTTGGTCGCTCCTATAGTCATGTAAACAACGATTAAATATAATGAGTCCTTCCTGTATCCAGTCCTGCTCCTCAAAATCACGCAAATAGTATTTTGTTCTCATTGCATGAATGACGGGACGATAATATTCAAATAGTTTTATCATCGCCTTTTCATCCCCACGTTGGGCTTTTATAATCAAAGCTTCCTCCATAAAAAAGCTCCTTTCATCTTCTTTGATGAAAAGAGCGTATCATTGAAAAAAAGCCCCGTCTCTCATTTAATTACGCAACTTTTTTACAATAATAAATGAAGTCGTTCAACTCAGTTCTTTTAATTTTTCTGCCAGTTCTTTTAATTGTTCTTCATTCCAAGGTGAATTACGTCGATAATTTGCATATTTTATAGACTCCTGCTTACGTTCAATGGCTTCTTCAGTCTTTTGAACTGTTTTTTGTAACTCTCTAGCAGGAACTCGTAGCGCCCCTTGTGAAAAGATCACCCATTGTTCTGCTAAATCACTTGTTGCAACAGAAACTTGGGTCATAACGTCGTTTAATTCACCAGCAATTCTTTCAATATAACTATCGGCAGTTTCTCCTTCTTCAGTAAAAACGACTTCTAGTTCATATTTATCATAATTTTGCGTAATTCCAGGAACAAATTGAGCATCAAATACAACAATAACTGGCAACTTTTCATATTTTGCATAGTTTGACAATGATTGTAATAGATCTTCACGGGCATCTTCCATTAAATTTTTATTTTTTAACTGAACAAGCTCAGGCCAAGCTCCAATCATATTGTAACCGTCGACAATTAGTAATGGTTTTTTCATAATCTCACTCATTTCGTTTAACGAAAGCTTCATACATTAGTATGCCGCTTGCTACAGAAGCATTCAAACTTTGTACATGTCCTGTCATAGGAACTGTAAGCATTTCGTCCACTTGTTTTTTTAACGCAGTATTCATTCCATGCCCTTCATTGCCAATGATTAATCCAATAGCTCCTGAAGCATCCCAATTTTGATAAGAAGTCCCGTCTATATCTGTGCCAAAGATCCAGAATCCTTTTTCTTTTAATTTAGTAACGGCTTGCGTTAAATTTGTTACGCGCGCTATTGGAACATATTCGACTGCACCCGTTGAAGTCTTAACCACAGTAGGCGTAATCCCACAAGCTCGATGTTTAGGAATGATTACACCATCCACTCCTGAAGCATCCGCTGTCCTTAAAATAGAACCAAAATTATGCGGATCTTCAATATGGTCCAAAAGAACAAAAAATGGCTGGGATTTCGTTTGTTCCATTAACTCCTCCAATGACAAATACTGATAAGGAGTGATGGCTAATACGACTCCTTGATGAACACCTCCAGCACTCATTTGGTCTAATTTCTGTTTAGGAACCCATTTCACAGGAACTGAATGTTCTTTTGCAAGAGTTTTTAATTCGTCAATTTTTGTACCACCAGCATTTTTTAATAAAAATAATTTATTTCCTCTAGCTTTTCTCAGCGCCTCTTGAGCTGCATGCTGGCCGAATACAAAATCGTTTTCATCGGTTTCATAGGGTTTCTCTTCTGTTTCACGTGTAACTTTTTTTACTTTTGATTTACTTTTTGCTTTTTTCATTTTACCACCTTCTAAAAAAGTAAGAAAAATTTTTATATGCTTACTTATCACTATCTATTTATTAGATATATCATATCATTTTTTATTAGATCAAGCGATTAAACAAACATATTACAAGTTATATCTTCTTTTTAACTTTTGAGGAATTTTCTTCTACTTTTTGAATACACCATACAGCCAATTCATCTAAGCGTTGCGTTTGTTTTGATAAATGTAGATAGCCCATCACACTTTCAAAACCTGTAGACATCCGATAGGTTTTGATATCCGTATTTTTAGCAATTGTATGACTTTTACTATTTCTTCCCCTTCGATAGTATTTTTCTTCTTCTTCTTGTAAAATTTGTTCATCTAACATCTGTTGGATCAAAAATGCTTGAGCTTTAGCTGACACATATTGTGTCGCAAAATGATGCAACTGCTTAGGCTGAGTTCTTCCTGTAGCTATAAGATGGTCTCGAATATAAACTTCGTAAATTGCATCTCCCACATAAGCTAAAGCTAAGCCGTTTAGTTGTTTATAATCTGTCATGATTGTCTTCTCCATCTGGTTCCTTGAGGCGTATCTTCTAAAATAATTCCTTGCTCTTTCAATTGATCGCGGATTTCATCACTACGAGCAAAATCTTTATTTTTACGTGCTTGATTTCGTTTGACAATTAATTGTTCAATTTGCTCATCCGCTAAGTTTTCCTCAAATACAATTCCAAAAATAGCTACTAGTTCTAGAAAATGATCTAAAGCAAAACGCAGTACTGCATAGGAAACTACATCCTGTTCAATGTAACGATTCATCCATTTCGCTAGTTCATAAACTATAGTAATGCCATTCGCTGCGTTAAAATCATCATCCATTGCAATAATGAATTCATTAACTAACTGCCTAACTTCTGTCATTTGTTCATTATCATCATTTAAACTACTTGTCGCGTTATTTAAGCGAAAAACAGCATTTTCATAAGTATTTTTCAAACGCTGTAAATTATTTTTTGCTTCTGTTAACGTTTTTTGACTATAACGTAACGGACGACGGTATTGTGTTGTCGCTAAGAAAAACCGCACAACTTGTGGATCAACTTCTTGTAAGATTTCATGAACAGTCACAAAATTACCTAAAGACTTACTCATTTTTTCATCATCTTCTCCAATGGTCACATAACCATTGTGCATCCAATAATTAGCAAATGTTTCTCCAGTTTTAGCCTCACTTTGTGCAATTTCATTTTCATGATGAGGGAACTCTAAATCCTGCCCTCCTCCATGAATATCAAGCGTATCACCTAACAATTGATTCGCCATAACAGAGCATTCAATATGCCAGCCAGGCCGACCCTTTCCCCATGGAGACTGCCAAAAAATCTCCCCTTGCTTGGCAGTCTTCCACAAGGCAAAATCTAATGGGTCTTCTTTTGACTGCTGTTCTCCCCCGGTACGTTGGCTTGCTCCTACTTCTAATTCATCAACTGATTGATCACTTAATCGTCCATATTCAGCAAATTTACGCGTACGATAGTAAACATCGCCATCCACTACATAGGCGTAACCCTTATCAATTAAAACTTGAATAAAATCTATAATAGGCTGTATATAGTCAACCACACGAGGATGATGATCTGCCAGTTTTACATTTAACTGTGAGGTATCGTCTATAAAAGCTTTGATAAATCGTTCAGCAACTTCAGAAGTTGTTATATCTAAGTCTTTAGCTGCTTGTATAATCTTATCGTCAACATCAGTAAAATTGGAAACATAGTCTACATCGTAACCACGAAATTCCAAGTACCGGCGAATTGTATCAAACGAAACTGCACTTCGACCGTTACCTATATGAATATAATTATAAACTGTAGGACCGCAAACATACATCTTGACTTTCCCATCTGTGATTGGTTGAAATTCTTCTTTTTCTCTTGTTAATGTGTTATAGATCTTGATCATTTTAGGCTCCTTTCATATATAAACATAAACCTTTACGCTAGCTTACTAAATGAACTTCTTTACTTCCAGATGAAAATAAAGCTACAGTCAATAAAAACCATAATAAAGAAAATCTACGTACTAAAACTTCTTTCAGAACATAAATTTATAATTTCAGTACAATCTAATCGACTTTCTCACGTTTCTTTGATAATTCTATAATCCTATTAGGTATTTTTTTACTCCTATGTTAAAAATAAGCGTCTTCCAAGTAGGTTAGTTCCCTAACCTATTTGAAAGACGCTTATACACGTGGTTCCACTCTCATTGACAATATACCTCATTAAAAGCGTAACAAGCTTTCGACGTCTTTGGTTTTGCCAAAGCCACTTCCAGGTGCAATTCTTAATCTTTTTTTGACTGCCTCGCAGCAAAAGCCGTCTCTCTGTGAAAAAAAGATTAATACTTCGTCTGTTCATTGTGTTTTATAACAACTTATTCAAATGTGTTAAGGCTTTTTCTTTACCTAATAGTTCAACAGTATCAGGCAATTCCGGTCCATGCATTGCTCCAGAAACCGCGATTCGAATTGGCATATACAAGTTCTTCCCCTTCGATCCTGTCTCTTTTTGCACTGTTTTGATCGCTTGTTTTACAGTTGGTGCATCCACCACATCCATTTGTTCTAACTGTGCTCTAAATGACTTAAGAACCGCTGGAACATTTTCTCCAGATAATACTTCTTTTGCTTTATCGTCTAAAATAGGATGTTCATCAAAGAACAAATACGTTAAATCAACAATTTGAGCAGCATAACTCATTTGTGGTTGATACAAACTTACTAACTTTTTCACCCATGCCAAGCTTTCTGCACCAGGGTTGTCATCCACACGTCCAGCCGCTTGTAAGTAAGGTAAACACATATCTGTCAAAGTATCTACATCTAATTGTTTAATATAGTGATTCCCAATCCACTCTAATTTTTTAGCGTCAAATGAAGCAGGGGATTTACTTAAACGATTGGATTCAAACATATCAATGATTTCTTGTTTTGAAAAAATCTCTTCTTCGCCTTTAGGAGACCAGCCAAGTAAGGCAATGAAATTCAACATGGCTTCTGGTAAATAACCTAATTCGCGATACTGTTCAATAAATTGTAAAATAGTTTCATCTCTTTTACTTAATTTCTTACCTGTATCTGCGTTAATAATCAATGTCATATGTCCAAACTCCGGGGGTGTCCAGCCAAAAGCTTCATAGATCATCATTTGTTTTGGAGTGTTAGCGATATGGTCATCGCCACGCAGAACATGGGTGATTTGCATCATATGATCGTCTACAGAGACTGCGAAATTATAAGTAGGCATTCCGTCTTTCTTTTGAATAATAAAATCGCCACCGACATTATCGGCTTCAAATACAATTTCATCTTTTACCATATCATTAAACCGATATTCAGTATTTTTAGGAACACGGAAACGCACCACTGGAACGATACCTTGAGCTTCTTTTTCAGCCTGTTCTTCTGCGGATAAATGCGCACATTTTCCACTGTAATGTGGAATTTCGCCACGTGCTTTTTGAGCTTCTCTTTCTTCATCTAATTCTTCTTGCGTACAATAACATTTATACGCTCGATTACTAGCCAATAATTGCTCAATCAGCGGGAGATAAATATCTTGTCGCTCTGATTGACGGTAAGGACCATAGTCACCAGGTTTTTCTGGGGCCTCATCCCAGTCAACACCTAACCAAGCAAGATTATCCAATTGACTTTTTTCCCCATCTTCAACATTACGTTTTTGATCAGTATCTTCAATTCGGATAATAAATTCACCATTCATATGCCGTGCATATAGGTAGTTAAATAAAGCTGTTCGAGCATTTCCAATGTGTAAATGCCCTGTTGGGCTCGGTGCATAACGTACACGTACTTTCGTCATATTCATCTTCCTCTTCCTTTTAGTTCTTATTATTTATTGAATATAAGAACAACTATTCAGCTAAAATTGTACATTTAAACAAGAAATTAGTAAAGCCTCATGGCTAATCTAACCCCTATTTAGCTAATAATCTATCCTATTATTCTTGATCTTGACTATCGATACCTCGGTTAGCATGAGCTGGTTTAGCAAAAATCATGCGTCCAGCAGCCGTTTGTAAAGCACTTGTGACAACGACACTTAACTGCTCATTCATATAATGTTGTCCTTCTTCAACTACGACCATAGTGCCATCATCTAGATAAGCAACGCCTTGCTGACGCTCAGTTCCAGCCTTTATAATCATGACCTTCAGGGATTCTCCAGGGATAACCACTGGTTTTACTGCATTAGCTAACTGGTTAACATTTAAAATAGGAACGTTTTGAAATTCAGCTACTTTATTTAAATTGTAATCATTTGTTACAACAATACCATCTAATAATTTGGCAAGCTTTAATAATTTGCTATCTACTTCAGAGATATCTTCAAAATCACCATCATACATTTCCACAGAGATGCCATCTTCTTTTTGCAAAGAATTTAAAATATCCAATCCTCTACGACCACGCACGCGTTTGATACTATCTCCAGAATCGGCAATATATTGCAACTCATATAACACAAAGTTGGGAATCAAAAGCACACCTTCGATAAAGCCTGTCTGTGCAATATCATAGATTCTTCCATCGATAATAACACTTGTATCTAATATTTTATATTTATGAAAATTATCTTCTATCTTTCGATCTAATAACTGCTGACTTTGTGTCTCGTTTTTCTTTCCTCTAGGCGCAAAAAGTTTTTTCCATTCCTCAATTCTTGTCACACTAATTTGAAAGCCAAAATATCCTATTAAAATCATTAATAAAATGGGAACAACACTATTAACAAAAGGAATTTCCCAATTGTAGAAGGGAAGTGATACGATCATACCAACAATTAGCCCTAAAATTGTCCCAATAGCCCCGAATAAAAGATAGGTTAAGCTAAAACCACTTAACCACTTTTCGACTTTTCTTATTCCGGTTGAAATCATATTCACAACCACTAAAGAAAAGAGATAAAAAATAATTGCACCAATCAAGCTATTCGTTATATTATTATTTAACCAAGCATTTTGCTGTTGCTCGATTGCTTCCCAAGCCAAAGGCAAAGAAGAAATCCCTAAACTTGCGCCAGCTAAAACCATTAAAACTGTGATGACTCGTTTTTGCATACTCACACCTCCTTCTTATCTATTTTTAGCGAAATACACGTTTCAATGTTTCATCAAGTGTTTCTACACCAACAATCTCAATGTCATCTGGCGCTGTCCAACCGTTTAAATTATTTTTTGGTAGATAGACTTTTTCAAAGCCTAACTTTTGTACTTCTTTAACTCGCTGTTCAATAGCACTCACGCGTCGAATTTCACCGGTTAAACCAATTTCACCAATAAAACACTCGGTAGGTTTAGTTCCTCTTTCTTTATAGCTTGACGCAATACTAATTGCAGTAGCTAAATCGATTGCTGGTTCATTTAATTTTACACCACCAGCTGCTTTTAAATAAGCATCTTGGTTTTGTAAAAGTAAACCGGCACGCTTTTCTAACACGGCCATGATTAAAGAAACTCGATTAAAATCAAGCCCAGTCGTCGCTCGTTTGGCATTGCCAAACATCGTAGGAGTGACTAAGGCTTGAATTTCAACTAAAATGGGGCGTGTTCCTTCCATTGCTACTACAATTGAAGAACCGCTTGTCCCTTCTAATCGTTCTTCTAAAAAGACTTGAGAAGGATTAATCACTTCCTTTAATCCTTGTTCATACATTTCAAAAATACCAATCTCGTTTGTTGAACCAAAACGATTTTTTACTGCTCGTAAAATACGGAAACTCTGATGCTCATCTCCTTCAAAATATAAAACCGTATCGACCATATGCTCAAGCATTCGAGGTCCTGCAATAGATCCTTCTTTAGTTACATGACCCACTACAAAAACAGCAATACCATTTGCTTTGGCAATTTTTAATAACTCAGCAGTTGTTTCTCGGACCTGACTAACACTTCCAGCAACACTAGAGATATCTGGTTGGGTCATCGTTTGAACAGAATCAATAATCACATAATCTGGATTCAACTTTTCAATCGTTTCCCGAATATCTTGCATATCTGTTTCTGCGAATAAATAAAAATCATTCGCCTCATCACCTAGACGTTGAGCCCGTAATTTGATTTGTTCTGCGCTTTCTTCCCCAGAAACATAAAGAACTGTTCCCCCAGTTGCTGCTAATTGTTGAGAAACTTGTAAAAGTAATGTGGACTTTCCTATACCAGGATCACCGCCCAAAAGAACCATTGAACCTGGTACTACACCTCCACCTAACACACGATTTAATTCGTTTAAAGCTGTCTTTACTCGAGGCTCTTTTTTAGGAACAACATCCTTTAAAAGTGTTGGCTGCATTTTTTCTCCTGTTAAAGTCGATCGAGTCTTACGGTCAGTAGCATCTTGGATTTTTTCTTCTACCATTGAATTCCAACTACCACAATTAGGACATTTTCCCAAATATCGTGGTGAAATATACCCACAATTTTGACATTCAAACTGTGTTTTTGCCTTTTTTGCCATAATTTCCCTCGCTTTTATTTCATTTAATCAGACGAACCCAAACCGCCTGTGCGGTCATGATTTGTTTGATCTTGGTCAGCCTTTAAAAATGACAAGAAAATTCCTTGCCCAATTCGTTCCCCTTTTTTAATAACAATATCTTTGACGCCAAAATTAGTAAATTGAAACATAATATGTCCTTCATTTTCTTGGTTATTATAATAGTCACTATCAATAATACCCACACCATTTGAGACAAGCAAAAAGCGTTTTAATGGATTGCTGGAACGATTCGCCAGTTGTAAAAATTCGTCTTCCATCATATACGCTTTAACTCCCGTAGGTACCAAAACGGGTTTTATCTTTTTTTCTGTTGTCGCATTATCATTTATTTTGCTTGTTAGCAACTGTTTCCATATACTCGGGATAACGATCTCTTCTGCTGCTTCAAAGTCATAGCCAGCAGAATGATGCGTTGCTCGTTGAGGCAAACGGACTTCTTCTTTTATATAATCTGTAACAACTTCAAATCCTCTTTTTTTCATAACAACCCTCCATTAAGACTACGCTTATTTTACCACATCTTATCGAAAAAAATGAACGTCTTTGTGTTTTCTAAAAATTTCTCAAGGAATAACAAAAAGGATGTTACTTTTTATAGAACTTGCCTTCCTTTTGCATCTTTTTCCTTTACGCGTTACGATAAAGTTAAATACAGGAAGGAAGGTATGTCAAATGACAAAAAGCATCCTAGATAAAACAACTACATTGAACAATGGTGTTCAAATGCCTTATTTTGGTTTAGGAGTATGGCAAACTGATAATCGTACCGCACAAAATTCTGTCATTGAAGCAATCAAAAATGGTTACCATTTAATCGATACTGCTAAGCAATACGGAAATCAAGCAGGTGTTGCCAAAGGTATCCGTGAAGGTTTACGCCAAACAGGAGGTAATCGCAAAGATTTATTCATTACTTCTAAAGTTTTTGACGGTGATGCTGGTTATGATTCTACGCTGCATGCTTTTTATGATACACTGCATGAATTACAGTTAAGCTATATTGATTTGTATTTAATCCATTGGCCAGTTAACGAACGTTATATTGATACTTGGCATGCCTTAGAGAAATTATATAAAGATGGTTTAATACGTGCTATTGGTATCTCGAATTTTGATAACGAACGGCTACAAAATCTATTAGACCATGCCACTGTCACTCCAGCAGTTAACCAAATGGAATATAATCCATTAAATCAAGAAAAAGAATTTCATGAAATGGCAAAAATGACCGGTATTCAATTAGAAGCCTGGTCTCCATTAGGTGGTGGCCAAGCATTAAACAATCCAACGATTAAGCAATTAGCTCAAAAATATAATAAAACAGCCGCACAAATTATTTTACGTTGGAACTATCAACAAGATGTCGTTACGATTCCAAAGTCTACACATCAACAACGTATTATTGAAAATACTCAAATCACTGACTTTGAATTATCTAATGAAGACGTTCAAAAGATTCACAAATTGGATGAACAAAAACGGACGCTTTGGTATGATGACTTCTATTGGCATAATCCAAACGATCCCAATAACCATCCGGAATCAATTGAAGTTTGGGACGATACAGAGGAATATAAAAATTGAACTGGTAAAAATAAGAGAGAAGCCCTTGATAAGGCTTCTCTCTTATTTTCATTGAGATGAAATAATGATCTACAGGCTATTATAATAGATAACCAGCACTCAAGTTGCTTTTCTTTCTGTTATTCTTTTATCGTTTCAACCGAAGTTTTTTCCTGGTTTTCTTTTTGCTTAATACAAAATTTATACCAGGCATATACAAAAATACCTAAAACAATAAATCCACCATAACCAACTGCAGGATAAACAAAACTAATCACATTTGTAAATCCGCCAAAGCTTAAAGCAGTAGCAGCTACAACAACACCTAGTAATACATAACGAAAGTTCTTTTTCTTTGGTGTAATAAAGCTAGTTGAAAATGAATATAATACGCTCATTGCAGTATTCCAAATTTCAAAAAATATCAAAATGGACATAACAAGCCCCACCCAGGGTTGAATCAAACGTGCCATCTGCAGCATTGGTAAATCAAAGCTGGCCACTTGGGAAGAGGTTGCAAATAATGTTAAGTTAATTAAGACAATTAATAAACCAACTATAATTCCACCAATCAACCCACCTTTGCGTGCAACTTTTTTGTCTTTTTCTACACCGCCTAAAAGAAAGGCTGTTGCGACACCTGTCGTTAAATTCACTGAAGCATAATTTAATGCACTTACCCACCAATTAGGTAAGGGGGAAGACAACTCTAAAGCCTCTATGTTCATAAAGGCAATATCCCATTCTGCTGTTAAAAGAGAGCGAAAATTAATAGCAATAACCAAAATAATTAGAAAGGGAGCGACTACTCCGATAGCATCAATAACCCTTTTAGTGTCCATCATGCCTACCAAAAAAATAAGCAACACACAAATGAAATTTCCTAACCAAATCGGCCAGCCAAATTGTTGATTTAAATTACTTCCTGCACCGGCTACCATCACAACACCAATTCCAAATAATGTTAATAATAAAAAAATATCAATAATACGGTTAGTGATCGGGGAGGCTATACGATTTAATACATCGCGATGTGAGTAAGCTTTAAAAAAATGACCCATATCAACTATAACAAAACCAAAAAAGCCAAAGATAAAGACAGAAACGATTGTTCCAATAATTCCCCAAATGCCAAAACTAGTAAAATATTGTAATATTTCCTGGCCTGAGGCAAAACCTGCGCCAATAATAATTCCTACAAAAGCCATAGCAATCCTAAATTGTCTCATATATCTACCAACCTTTCTTACTACCTTAGGGATTCAAAGCTACCAACCTTGTCCAGATACATCATAATCATTTAATTTCCCTTGTGCCATTTCATTCATTGTCTCTTCGATTAAGTCCAAAGCTTGTTTTAATTCTTGATCGGTAATAACTAGCGGTGGTTGAAAACGCAAAACACTTTCTCCAATCGCAATTAAGACCGCTCCTTTTTCAAATAAACGATTACAAATTTTTAGCGCCGTTTGACTATCCTTTGTTTTGCTTTTTTTATCTGTCACAATGTCAATGCCTATTGATAACCCAAATCCACGAACATCTCCAATAAAAGCATAATCATTTTCCCATTTTTGCATACGCTCTTGTGCTATTTCTCCCTTACGTGTACTTTCTTGTAAAAGATTATCTTCTTCAATCATATCTAAAGTGGCTAAAGAAGCCGCACAACAAACTGGGTTTGCCGCTGTTGTAAATATATGAGCAGGCGCTTCTAAGCTATCCATAATTTCTTTACGGCCAACAATAGCAGAAAGAGGCATGCCACTAGCTAATGATTTCCCATAAACAACTAAATCAGCTTCAACATTAAAATGTTCTGTAGAGCACCAGGTACCTGTACGCCCCAGCCCTTGTTGCACGTCATCAACAGCAAATAAAATACCATGCTCATGACATAGTTCATATAAAGCTTTAAAATACCCAGGGACGGGCTCTAATAACCCTCCATCTCCTTGTATCGTCTCAACAACCACACAAGCAATTTCTTCTGAGGGTAAGTAAGTTTCCATCATTTGCTTAAAGGGAGCTAAGTACTCTTCAATTGAATTGGGTTGAGCCTTTCCATACATTCCTCGATAATTATCCGGAAATGGTATATGTTCAACATTAGGGACGTTTGGTCCCATTTTAGCGCGCATGTTGTTATTAAGTGCTGACATTGAAAGCGCACCATAAGTTGATCCATGGTAAGCATTTTGAAATGTCACAATATTAGATCGTCCGGTATAAGCACGCGCGTATTTCATCACTCCGTCACATGCGTCAGATCCGGATAATCCAAAAGTTGCTTTCTTTTCAAAATCACCTGGTGTAATTTCACACAGTTTTTCTGCTAACTTAATTGCAGGTTCATGATACATATAAGCGGGCGTATAATGCAGCATTTTATCTGCTTGGTTTTTAATTGCGTCTGTCACTTTTTTAGGTGAATGTCCTGTATTTGTTGCACTGGCACTAGACAATAGATCAATGTATTCTTTCCCCTTAATATCAACTAAAGTTGCTTGATCGGCATGATCAATTAATAGGGAATAATAAGAAATCCTCCCAGCTTCAGCAAAATATTGTTCGTCTTTTTCCATTAGTTCTTCATATGTTGCCATAAAGCATACTCCTTACCTCCGACAAATAAACAGAATAGTCACATTTTTCTGAAATTTGATTAATTAAAAATTAAATTAACACTATGATGTCACCTTGTCAATTTCTTTTCTGAATTTTTTCAAAATTAATCAGTAAAACTTTATTCTAAATTTTCTCTAATTTTTTCTGCATAATAAATGACGAACTGGTTGTTTGTTAGTACAATAGGGAGTAATCAAAGAAAAAGTGGAGAAGATTATGCACGAGGAAAATAAAGAGCCAAAACGTATTGTAGTAAAGGTGGGGACGACTACTTTAATTTATCCTAATGGAAATATTAATTTAGCTAGTATCGATGAATTAGCCCTTGTCTTGACTGATTTACAAAACCGCGGTAAGGAAGTTATTCTCGTTTCTTCTGGAGCAATCGGCGTAGGTTTGAACCAATTACAGTTAAATCAACGTCCTATTTCGATTCCAGAACAACAGGCGGTCGCAGCCGTTGGACAAGCAGAATTGATGGATATTTATAATCAACGTTTTCAAATATATAGTCAGCAAACAGCTCAAGTCCTTTTAACTAGAGACATCGTGGAGTACCCAGAAAGTCGTAACAACGTAATCAATACCTTAGAAGAATTATTAAATATGGGAATTATTCCTATAATTAACGAAAATGACACGGTGGCTGTTGACGAATTAGATCATTTAACAAAATTTGGTGATAATGACCAACTGTCTGCTATTGTTAGTGAATTGACACGAGCGGAATTACTCATTATGCTTTCAGATATTGACGGATTTTACACAGATAATCCGCTGAAAAACTCGCAAGCCAAACTTTATAAGCGAATTACAAAAATTGATGATAAATTAATGGAGCAAGCAGGAGTCAGCAATAATCATTTAGGTACGGGCGGAATGGCAAGTAAACTGAAAGCAGCTAAGCGTGTTTTAGATGCAAAAGGTAGTATGATATTAACCAACGGCAAACAACCTAAAGTTATTTTTGATATTTTAAACGGCGCAGAAATTGGAACTTTGTTTAAGCATAGTGGTAAAGAGTCAAGATAAAAAATGAATTTATTGTTACTCTACCACTAAAAAATAGGCGCACTGAACTAGGCCTATGCAAATCAAGCGTTTTCATAGGCTGTTTCCCTAGCAATGCGCAAATAACTTTTTCGTTATTTTTCTATCACGCTCCTAGGTGGCGTATAGAGTTGGTGGTTCCGTAGTAGCGTATCCACCAAGCGCACAAATTTTCTTGCAGTTAAAACGAGGGCTCTTTTGTGTTGATGTTTCGGTGTTTCTTGATACTTTTTACGATAAAAGGCTTGATATTCGGGCAAATGCCGACTGACAGAATTGGCA